>JBBQXR010000315.1:0-4382 GCA_038209455.1 Acidimicrobiia bacterium | reverse complement strand
GGCACGTAGTTCGCGGTGTGCGCGACGCGGTAGGGATCGTCGGATCCGTAGCGGATGATCATCTCGTTCGGTGAGCCGTTCTGGCCGCCGCAGATGCCCGGCATCGGGTACTTCATGCCGACGACATACGTGTAGACGGTCGCGTCGACGCGCACTTCCTTCTCGTAGTGACTCCCGCAGATGCCGCGCCACTCGCCGGCGCCGCCGGAGTCGGTGCGGTAGTCGCGGCCCCACTGCACGTGCGGGAACAGGCTCTCGTTGATCTCCGCCGTCGCCTTCCAGAGATTGCCGAACGACGCGTTCAGCGCACCCCACGCGTCCATGCCCTTCGCCGCGTTGCACCAGCCGGCGTAGACCTCGGCGGAATGGTCGGTGAAGCGCTGACCGGTCTTCGGGTCGACCCCGACGATGATCGTGGGGATACCGGTCTTGTAGGTCTGCGGCACGGCTTTGTCCGGCAGCACGTGTTGGAGCGCCACCGCGATCACCTCGCCGACGTCGGCCCCCGGGTGGTGGGTGCCGGCGCTCACGGGCTTGCCGGGCGCGGGGTTGAGCACGCAGCCCGCCGGGACGACGAGCTTGATCTGGTCGAAGAAGCCCTCGTTCTTCGGGATCTCGGGATCCATCATCGAAGCGATCTGACCGACGGTGTACCCGCGGGTGTTGCCGAAGGTGGACCACGCCTGGATCTCGGGCCGGGTGTCCGAGCCCGTGTAGTCGATGGTGAGCTGATCGCCGTCGACGGTGATCTTGGCGTGGAGATGGATGTCGGGGTTTCCGAGCGGGTCGTGGTCGACGTAGGCATCGGCCTCGTACACGCCGTCGGGCCAGGCGGTCACTTCCTCGCGGAAGCGGCGGGCCGCGTAGTCGATCATGAAGTCGACCGATTCCTCGACGGTGCTGGTGCCGTAGGTCTCGAGCACCTCGGCGAGCCGGCGGGCGGCGAGTTGCGCGGCACCGATCTGGGCTCGGATGTCGCCGATGTACGACGGGATGCGGTTGTTGGTCTGCAACGCCAGCAGTACGTCACGGCGTTCGACGCCCTGGTCGATCACCTTCAAGACGGGCCAGCGGACGCCCTCGCCCCAGATGTCGTTCGCGGTGACGTTGTAGCCACCGGGGACGCCGCCGCCGGTGTCGCCGTGGTGGCATTGGATGCTCGCGATCAGAGCCATCCGCCGGACGCCGGGCCGGTCGGGGTCGTCGGCGTAGACGGGTGCGAAGACGTTGTAGTCGGGGAGGTGGCCGCCGCCGTGGTACGGGTCGTTGGCGACGAAGACGTCGCCTTCACGGAACTCGTCCACCCCGAGGTAGTCGAGCGCGAACCGGACCGGCAGGGTCGAGGTGAGCATGAACTGCGGGATCCCCACCGACAACGCCGCGAGCCGTCCCTGGGCGTCCAGGATGGTGGCGTTGCGCTCGTTCGACTGGTTGAGGATCGGCGTCGTTGCCGTGCGCGAGACGTAGGTGGCCATCTCGAAACAGATGGTCTCCATCGCCCCGCGCACGACCTCGGCCGTCACCTGATCGACGGTCGGTGTATCGCTGAGTCGGCCCCGGCTCTGTGCCAGTGCCACGAGATCGACGTGCGTCATGGGACCCCCCGGAAACCTGACGTTCGTGTCAGATCGTAGTCCCGGAGCGCCCGTGCCGCCTCAGTTGTTCTCGGCCAGCTTGATGATGGCGAACATGGCCCCGGCGGGGTCGTGGACGACCGCGAATCGGCCCGCGGGGATGTCCATGGGGCCCACCATCGAGCCTCCACCGAGCTCGATGACCTTGGCGAGCGACGCGTCGCAGTCCTCGACCGCGAAGTACGTGAGCCAGTGCGAGGGGACCTGGTCGGGCACCTGCTCGGGCATGGGCAGCATGCCGCCGACGGTCGTGTCGCCCAGCTTCCACTCGAAGTACTCCATCGGGCCTTCCATGGCCTCGGCCTTCAACCCGAACACGGCGTCGTAGAACTTCGCCGACGCCGCGGTGTCCCGGGTGTTGAGCTCGTTCCATGCGAAGCCGTACGGCTCGTTCACCAGTGCGGCCCCCAAGTGGGTCTTCGCCTGCCACATGCCGATGGTGGCGCCGGCGGGGTCCATGAAGACGCTCATGCGGCCGACGTCCATGACGTCCATCGGCGGCATCATCACGGTCCCGCCGGCCTCGGTGACTTTGCGCGCGGTCTCGTCGGCGTCGTCGGTGGCGATGTAGGTGCCCCAGACGGGAGGCATCCCCCCGGCTTGCATCTCGGGGCTCATGGCCATCAGCCCGCACACCATCTGCCCGTTGGAGGAGCAGTTCGTGTAGATGACCGCGCCCGACTCGGGGTCCGTGGAGTCCTCGAAGGTCCAACCGAACAACTCGCCGTAGAAGGTCTTGGACGCGTCACGGTCGGGGGTCATGAGATCGACCCAGCTCGGGGTGCCGGCTGCGTACGTGGTGCGGGTGCTCATCGCGGTGCTCCTCGGGGAAGATTCCAACGTCGAGGCGACCGTACCAGCGGGGTGTGACGTCAGACGAGGAGGTCGGCGAGGCGGTCGTGATGCCAGCCGGTGGTTCCCAAGAGGGCTTCGGATCCGTACGCGCGACGGAGGAAGAGGTGGAGATCGTGTTCCATGGTGAAGCCGACCCCGCCATGGATCTGGATGCCGTCCTTTGCGTTGCGGCGCGCCGCCTGACCGGCGGCGGCCTTCGCGGCGTGGATCGCGCGGTGCCGGTCGTCGTCACCGGCATCGATGGCCATGGCCGCGAAGTAGGTGGCGCTCCAGGCGCGTTCCACGTCGAGGCTCATGTCGGCGAGCTTGTGTTGCACCGCCTGGAACGAGCCGATCGGTACGTCGAACTGGTACCGCTCCTTGGCGTATTGCAGGGTCATCGAGAACAGCCGCTGCGCGGTGCCCACCATCTCGGCCGCGAGGGCGACGGTGGCCCGGCCGAGCATTTCGTCGAGCGCGGCGCGCCCGATCGAACCGGCGGCCGTGCCCGGGACTGCCGTCTCCACGTCGTAGAGGCTGCGGGTGGTGTCCACGGTCTCGATCCGACGGCCCGGAGGTGAGGCGAGCAGCGTCACCGCGCCGTCGGCGGCCACGACGGCCACGAGATCGACGCCGGCGGCGTCGGGCACGAAGGTCTTGGTCGATTCGGCGTTCGGGTGCCACACGCCGTCCGCCCCGGCGAGGGCGACGGTGCCGGTGGCGTGCCCGTCGAGCACTGCGTCGAGATCGTGTTCGCCGATCGCGTCGAGGAGCGGTGCGTAGAGACACGCGGTGGCGAAGAACGGGACGGGCGCCGCGACCCGGCCCAGCTCCTCCATGAAGATGCAGAGGTCGACCGCCGGTCCGATGCCGAGGGGCACGAAATCGCTGATCTGCTCCCACAGCGGGCGCGCGGCGGTGACGTCGTCGGTGTGGGCGCGGAGCAGGGCCGGGGGGCACTGGTCCGCGAGCATCTGACGGGCCGAATCGCGGAGGAGCAACTGGTCGTCGGTCAGTGAGAAGTTCACGCACGGACCGCCAGGTCGTGGCCGAGGAACCAACCGTCGATGTCCACCATGCGGCCGCGCCACCGCACGCCGTCGGCGACGATCGCATTGCCGCTCCGGATCCGAGCGGCCTCGAGGTGCAGGAACACCGGGAGATCGTCGCCGTCCTCGGACGTCGCCGGCGTGCCGGAGTCGCGGTCGTCCTCGGCCAGCTGGGCGAGGAGTCGAAGCGGGTCGGTCAACACGGCCGCGTCCACCCCGCCACGCACCTCGAGTTCGCCGGCCATGTTGCGCATGAACTGCGCGACGCCGACCGCGGTCCCGGAGATGAGCAGGCCGCTCTGTGCGACGGTGATCCCGAAACTCAGACTGCCTCGATTGCAGACGCTGACGAGGACCCGGAGGATGTGGTCCGGGAGCTGGGTCTCGGCCACCTCGTGTTGGAGTTCGTGGAGTGCGGCCACGCTCACGGTGTCGGCGGCTGGTCCCTCGCCCGGTTCGACCATCGGGGCAGCGTATCGCCGGTCCGACTCCGCCAATGTGGTCGTGCCGCGGTTAGTCCTGGCCGTGACCTTCGCGCTGCGAACGCGCCTCGCGCATGTCGTTGCGCTCCTCGATGAGCGCGGCACGGGTCTGACTCCCGCGCCAACTGAGCGCCATGAATACCTCGGGCCATCCGAAGGCGAGGTAGCTGACCACTGCGCCCCGCAGCCGAGTGTCGCGGCTTCCGTATCCGGCCCACAGGGGGTGGCGGAAGCTGAGGAGGTCGCGTCGGTGCCATTGCAGCGCGGGGAAGCCAGCGCCGTACCCGACCACGATCAGCAACACTGCGACGATGGCCACGTCTCACCCCCAGTGAGCGGCCGCCGAATGGCTCCGGACAGTCTGGCCTCCGCCACGCCGTTGG
>JBBQXR010000314.1:0-4386 GCA_038209455.1 Acidimicrobiia bacterium | reverse complement strand
GGTGGTCGAGGCGGTCACCGCACGCCCCAACGTCGGCGTGTACTTCGCCCACCACACCTACGCGGGCGTGATCCTCCGTCCGTACGGCGGCCACCCCGACGAGCACTTCCCCACCGCCGACCTCGCGATGTACCAGGCCCTCGCCAAGCGGGCGACCGAGATCACCGGATACCCGACCGCGTCGGTCTTCCACGAGTTCAAGTACGACCCGAAAGTGTTCATCACCGGCTGCGGCGACGAGTGGGCGTACGACTATCTCGGCATCATCGGGTGGACCACCGAGTTCTGGAGTCCGCTGCGCGCCGCCGGCATCGAACACAAGTACATCGACTGGTACCTCGAGCACCCGGTCGAGGACGACCTCACGCTGTTGCGCTGGAACGACGACGTACTCGGCGGCGCCGGATTCGTCGATTGGTACGCGTTCGACCACCCGCAACTCGGTCCGGTGGAGATCGGCGGGTGGGACTTCTTCCGCACTTGGACCAATGCACCGGGCCCGTTGATGGAGGCCGAGATCGCGCCGCATTCGGAGTTCGCGGTCGCGCACGCGCTGGCGCTGCCGGAGCTCGTGGTGCACGACGTGCGGGTCACCGCGCTCGGCGACGGCACCTGGCACGTGCGCGCGGTGGTGAAGAACCGCGGTTGGATGGCCACCAACGTGAGTCAGCGCGCCCTCGAACGCAAGGCAGTCCGTGACGTCGAGATCACCATCGACCTGCCCGACGACGCCGAACTCGTCACCGGCCGGCACACCATCGATGTCGGACAACTGCACGGCCGGTCGCGTGCCCGCACCATGCTGGCGATGTCCGACGGCGGGTACGACCCGAGCACGGAGCGGGCGGTCGCGGACTGGGTCGTCCGAGGAACACCGGGCACGGACCTCACCGTCGTCGCGTCCCACGCACGTGCCGGTGTGGTGCGCGCGTCGGTGGAACTCGTATGACTGCGCCGGTCCGGGTCGGCCTCGCGGGCGCAGGCCCCTGGGCCCGCGTCGTGCACGCGCCGATGCTCGCCGCCGGCCCGGAAACCGAGCTCGTCGGGGTCTGGTCCCGCACTCCGCAGCACGCGGCCGAGTTGGCGGCCGCGCACGAGGTCACCGCCTTCGCGTCTTACGACGAGTTGCTCGCAGCCGTCGATGCCGTCGCCCTCGCAGTGGTGCCGGCCGCGCAACCGGACCTCGCCGTGCAGGCCGCCAATGCCGGGAAGGCACTGCTGCTCGAGAAGCCGCTCGCACTCGACGTCGCCGGCGCGCAACGGATCGCCGACGCGGTTGCGGCCAACGGAGTGGGCTCCATCGTGGTGCTCACGTACCGCTTCGCCGACGTGGTACGCGACTTCCTCGCCGAGGCCCGGACCTTCGATGCCCACGGTGGGCGCGCCTGTTTCGTCTCCGGCGCGTTCCTGAGTGGCGCGTTCGCGGGTGGGTGGCGGCTCGAACTCGGCGCCCTCCTCGATGTCGGGCCGCACATCCTCGATCTGGTCGAGGCGGCCCTCGGTCCGGTGGTGGACATCCGGGCCGCCGGCGATCCCCGACAGTGGGTGAGCCTGGTCCTGACGCACGAGAGTGGTGCCGTGAGTGACGTGTCGCTCTCCTGCGCGAGCGCCATCGAGCCGAGCCGCACCGAGATCGAGATCTACGGTCGCACCCGATCACTCTCGGTCGACGGGCGGGCCGGCGCGCGGGCCGAATCGTTCGCCCGGCTGCGCGCCGAGTTCGCGCACGTGGCGCGCACCGGTGATCCGCACGAGTGCGACGTCGCACGCGGGTTGGCGCTCCAACACCTCATCGACCGCGCCACCCGCGCCCTCGACCGGTAGCTCATCGTGGGAACCGTCGTCCTCGTGCTCGTCATCGCGGCTGGGCTCGCGGGAATCGTGATCGGCAGCCGTCAACTATACTTCCGCCTCTCCCGGCCCCGCGGCTTCGAGTGTTCCCTGCGGCTCGTGCGCGGTGAGATGCCCGGGCTGGCGACGAGGTTCCGGGCCGGCCACGCGGGCCCCGAGGTGAGCGTTCTCCGTTGGCGCCGGATCGCGTGGCCTGGGCCGAGCGTCGCATTCCCCGCCACCGCGGTACGGATGGACCGCGCCCGCCGGCCGCACGCCGGTGAACGGCTCGCCATCCCTGCGACCTTCACCGTGGTCCCGGTCGAACTCGAGTCCGGCACGCTCCTCGAACTCGCCCTCCCCGCGCGCCGCCTCCCCCGTCTCGTCGCCCTCCTCACCCCCTGACCCGCGCTCCGGCGTCACACAGCCACCCATACGCGGGTTCTCTGTGACGCCAGAGCGCGAAGTGGGGGGCCGATAACGTGCGCGCATGGTGAGCGGGTCGTTCGATGTCGTGGTGATCGGCGCCGGGCACAACGGACTCGTCGCCGCGGGACTGCTCGCGAAACGCGGCGCACGTGTCACGGTCCTCGAACGACGGGAGGTCGTCGGCGGGGCGGCGATCACCGAACAGCCGTGGGGCCCCGACTTCAAGATGACCGCGCTCTCCTACGTGGTCAGCCTCATGCCGCCGAGGATCCAGCGGGAACTGCAACTCGAGCGACACGGTTACAAGATCTACCCGCAGGGTCCGTACTTCGCACCGCATCCGGACGGGCGCGCGCTCCGGCTTCCCGACGACCCCGCCACGCGCCGCACTGCGATCAGCGAGTTCTCGACACGCGACGCTGCCGCCTACGAAACATGGGAGGAGTGGCTCTCGGGACTGGCCGACGTGCTCGGTCCGCTCCTCACCGAGACCCCACCCAACCTCGGTTCCCACCGGCCGGCGGACCTCCTGGCCCAGGGGAAACTCGGTTGGCTCGCCCGCCGGTGGGACCAACGCGCCATCGCCGACATCACCCGCCTGTTCACGATGAGTATCGCCGACCTCGTCGAGGAGCGGTTCGAGTCCGACGCGATGCGCGGGGTGCTCTCGGTGAGTGGCGTCATCGGAACGTGGGCCGGGCCCCGTTCGGCCGGCACCGCCTACGTGATGGCGCACCACAAGGTCGGCGACGTCGGCGACGGCAAGCTCGGTGCCTGGGGTTTCCCCGAAGGCGGGATGGGCGGCGTCACGAAGGCGCTGCGTGATGCGGCGGTGAGCTTCGGTGCGACCGTGCGGACCGAGTGCGCGGTCGACCGCATCCTGATCCGCGACGGACGAGCCACGGGCGTGGTCCTCGAGTCCGGCGAGGAGATCCGCGCCGACCACGTGATCGCGACGACGCATCCGCAGATCACCTTCCTGCGCCAGATCGATGCCCACGAACTCCCCGACGACTTCGTCGCCGACCTACGCGCGTGGAAGACGCGCAGCGGCACCGTGAAGGTCAACCTCGCGCTCGACCGGCTGCCCGAGTTCACCGCGGCCCCCGGTTTCGATCCCGACGTCCACGGCGGCACCATCGTGCTCGCGCCGAGCCTCGACCACGTGGAGAACGCCTTCCAGGACGCGGTCGCGGGTCGCCCCGCGGCGGCGCCGTTCGCCGACATCTGCATCCCGTCGGTCTTCGACCCGACGCTCGCACCCGAGGGCCGGCACGTGATGTCGATGTTCACGCAGTGGGTGCCGCACACCTGGTCGGAAGACGTTCACCGCGACGAGCTCGACGCCTACGCCGACCGTGTGATCGCGCAGATGGACGCCGTCGCACCCGGGTTCACGAACTCGATCCTGCACCGCCAGGTCATCGGACCCCACACGATGGAGCACACCTACGGGCTCATCGGCGGCAACATCTTCCACGGCGAACTCTCACCGGCGCAGCTGTTCCACATGCGCCCCGCGCCGGGGTATGCCGACTACCGCACGCCGATCCGTGACCTCTACCAGGCGTCCAGCGCGACCCACGGCGGCGGCGGCGTGACCGGCATCCCCGCACTCAAGGTGGTCGAGCAGATCACCCACGACCGCCGAAGCCGCAAGCGACTCAGGCGGTAGCGACGAGGGCGGCGGAGAAGGCGGCGAGGGCGCGGTCCATCTCGGCCTCGGTGACCACCAGCGGCGGCATCCAGCGCAGGACGTTGCCGGCAGTCCCCGCGTTCATCAACAGCAGGTGACCTTCGTCGCGGCAGTGGGCTGCGATCGCGGCGACCCGCGCCGGGTCGGGACGTCCGTCGGTCGTCAGTTCACAACCCACCATGAGGCCCGGACCGCGCACGTCGGCGAGCACCGGGTGGTCGGCGGCCAACCCCCGGAGTCCGGCGCGGAGCTGGTCACCGCGCGCCACGACGTTCTCCATGAATCCGGGCGCGGTCAGCACGTCGATGGTGGCGAGTGCTGCGGCACAGCCGATCGGGTTCCCGCCGTAGGTGCCACCGTGTGAACCCTGGGGCCACCGGGCCTCCAGTTCAGCGGTGGTGCCGATGGCGGAGATGGGAAAGCCCGAGGCG
>JBBQXR010000313.1:0-4399 GCA_038209455.1 Acidimicrobiia bacterium | reverse complement strand
CTCGCGAGGAGTTGCGCGTAGGCGCGAGTCACGCGCGTGTTGGCGCAGTGGTCGACCACGTACTGGGCGGTGGCTTCGAGCGATGCGTTGGCCGCGCGGTTCTCACGCGCCGACAGCGAATGCCGTCCGTGCTTCGCGACCAGGGCGAGCGAGTGGGCGAGAGTCGCGGCGGGCTTGGCGGCACCCTTGGGTGCGGTGTGGACCAGGTCGGCGAGCAGCTGGCGGCCGGATTCCTTGCGGAGCACCGCCGGACGCGGCGCACTGCGCATGAAGCCGAGAAAGTGGTCCATCGTCGTGCAGAAGGACGCAGCCGACGGGCGGGAAGCAGCCGGTAGGGCGCCCGCAGACCCGGGCGCGGCGACGGCCGACAGGACCAGGGCCCCAGTCAGGGCGAGACCGATGCAGATCGAGCGTGCACGCATCCCCGTGCATCGGCACCACCGTCGAGTCGATCAAGGCGGAATTACCGCCAGGGTGGCCCGCGCCGATGCGGGCCGTTGGAACTCGGTCCCCAGTGGGTAGGAGACTGCGGCCGGACCCACATCGGGGAACGGATACACCGGACGGCCCCGCGAGGGTCGAGAGCGCAAGGGAGCCGACGGATGAGCGACATCTTCGACAAGGCACGGGACCTCATCTCCGAGAACACCGAGAAGGCCAAGACCCTCCTCAACGAGCACGACGAGAAGGTCGACGACGCGCTCGACAAGGTCGCGGATCTGGTCGACAAGCAGACCAAGGGCAAGCACACGGACAAGATCGCCGACGGTGCGGCGAAGGCGAAGGCGGCGATCAAGAACTTCGCCGACGACGACAAGCAGTGAGATTCCGCAAGGACGCCAGCCTCGACACCGGCCAGGTGTCCGACCAGCGCGGCGCCGGCTCGGATGCGGGCGGGATGACCGACCTGACCAGCGTGCTCGGCGGCGTGCTCGGGGGCAGCGGTGGTGGTGGCGGACGCGGCAAGGCCGTCGGCGGCGGTGGCGTGATCGGCGTGGTCATCCTGATCGCGGTGCTGTTCTTCGCGAATCGCGGCGGCACCCCGACCTCGACCGCGACGCGCGTCGCGGGTGACAACACCGACATCTCGCAGTCGTGTCGTACCGGAGCCGATGCGAACCAACGGCAGGACTGCCGGCTCGTCGGGGTGGTCAACTCGGTGCAGAAGTACTGGCAAGGTGTGGTGCAGGGCTATGAGGACACCCGGACCGTGTTGTTCAGCGGGCAGACCCAGACCGGCTGCGGGCCCGCGTCGGCCGACACCGGCCCGTTCTTCTGCCCGGCCGACAAGCTCGTGTACATCGACCTCGGTTTCTACGACGAGCTCACCAGCCGGTTCGGTGCGAAGGGCGGGCCGTTCGCGGAGGCGTACGTGATCGCGCACGAGTACGGCCACCATGTCCAGGACCTGCTCGGCACCACCGCCAAGGTCGGGAGCGATCGTGAAGGGCCCACGTCGGGTTCCGTACGGCTCGAGCTCCAGGCCGATTGCTACGCCGGGGTGTGGGCCAAGCACGCCGTCGAGACCGGGTTGATCGACCGCATCACCGATCAGGACGTCGCCGACGGGCTCGACGCGGCAGCGGCCGTCGGCGACGATCGCATCCAGCGGGCCGCCACCGGTTCGGTCGACAAGGAGTCGTGGACCCACGGTTCGTCCCACCAGCGCCAGAAGTGGTTCACCATCGGGTTCCGGGGCGGCGATCCGAACCGCTGCGACACCTTCGCCGCCACCGCCCTGTAGGTCGCTGCGTCGTCCGCCACCATCCGTCGCGGCCTCGGGCGGCACGAGAACGTGTTCTCGTGTCATGACCTACAGTCCCCGAGCCGTTTCGTGACCAGGGGAATGCCATGTACATCGGACTCACGCCCGAACTCCAAGACCTGCGCGACGAGCTGCGCACGTACTACGAGCAGCTCCTCACCCCGGAGGTCGAAGACGAGCTCTCGCACAGTGAGGGCGTCGGGCCGGTCGCCCGTGGCATCTGGAAGCAGATGGCGGCCGACGGTTGGGCCGGGATCGGTTGGCCCAAGGAGTACGGCGGCCAGGGTCGGTCCGAGATCGAGCAGTTCATCTTCTTCGACGAGTCGATGCGGGCCGGCGCACCGGTGCCGATGCTCACGATCAACTCGGTGGCGCCGACGATCATGAAGTACGGATCCCAGGAGCAGAAGGACTTCTTCCTCCCGAAGATCCTCGCCGGTGAGATCCACTTCTGTATCGGCTACACCGAGCCCGACTCGGGCACCGACCTCGCGTCGCTGCGCACCCGCGCCGATCGTGACGGCGACGAGTACGTGATCAACGGGCAGAAGATCTTCACGAGCCTCGCGACCGACGCCGACTACGTGTGGCTCGCGGTGCGGACGGATCAGAACGTGAAGAAGCACAAGGGGATCTCGATGATCATCGTCCCCACCTCCACCCCGGGCTTCAAGGCCGAGCCGATCTCGAACATGGGCGGCTTCAACACCAACGCCACCTTCTACGAAGACGTGCGCGTGCCAGTCGGCAACCTGGTCGGCGAGGAGAACCAGGGCTGGAACCTCATCACCAACCAGCTCAACCACGAGCGGGTCACGCTCTGCGCGAGCGGCATCGTCGACCGTCAACTCGAGGACACCATCGAGTGGGCGAAGGTCACCACGCTGGCCGACGGCCGCCGCGTGATCGACCAGGAGTGGGTGCAGCTCAACCTCGCCCGCGTGCACGCGCGGCTCGACTACCTGCGCCTCGCCAACTGGAAGATCGCCGACGGTGCGACGCGCGGCGACGCGCTCAACCCCGCGGCCGCGTCGGCCATCAAGGTCTTCGGTACCGAGTTCTACCTCGAGGCCTTCCGGCTGCTGATGGAGGTGCTCGGCCCGGTCGCCCCGGTGAAGGGCAGCTCCCCCGAGGCGGTCCTCCGGGGCCGGCTCGAAGCCCGCACCCGCAGCATGCACATCCTCACCTTCGGCGGTGGCACCAACGAGATGCAACGCGACCTGATCGCGATCTTCGGGCTCGGTATGCCCGGATCCCCCCGCTGACCCCCGCGTCCGAACTCGACGAGCCGACCCCACGCAAGCAGAAGGACGAACCGATGGACTTCACCCTCACCGAGGACCAAGAAGAGCTCCGGGGCCTGGCCCGGAAGATCCTGAGCGACCGCATGACGGTCTCGCATCTCCGCGAGCGCGACTTCAGCGACGAGTGGATCGACCGCGACACGTGGAAGGAACTCGCCAAGGCCAACGTGCTTGGCGTCGCGCTGCCGGAATCGGCCGGCGGCCTCGGCTACGGCTTCCTCGAACTCTGCCTCATGCTCCAGGAGGAAGGGCGGGCAGTCGCGCCGCTGCCGATGCTCCACACGCTCGTCTCGGTGGCGGCGACCATCGCCGAGTTCGGGAGCAAGGAGCAGCAGGCGATGCTCGAGCCGATCGTGGCCGGCGACCTGATCCTCACCGCGGCACTGAGTGAGTTCGGCACGACACCGACGGAACCGACGACGGTGGCCACCGAGCAGGACGGCTCCTGGCGCATCGACGGCAAGAAGGTGTGCGTTCCCCTCGCCCACCTCGCGGATCGGGTGCTCGTGCCCGCGCGCGTCGGTGACGACATCGGTCTCTTCCTCGTCTCCACCGACCAACCCGGGGTCACGCTCGAACGCCAGGAGGTCACCAACCACGAGCCGCAGTTCGTGATGCACCTCGACGGCGCGACCGCGGCGGATTCGGACCGCATCGGGTCGATCACCGACGGCCGCGCCATTCTCCGTACGGTCGTCCAGCGGACGACGGTCGGCATCTGCGCGATCGTCGCCGGCGCCTGCCAGGAGGCCCTGCGCATCACCGCCGAGTACACCACGGTCCGCAAGCAGTTCGACCGTGCGATCGGGACGTTCCAGGCCGTCGGGCAGCGACTCGCCGACGCGTACATCGACACACAGGCCATCGAACTCACGATGCTCCAGGCGGCCACCAAGCTCGCCGCCGGTGAGGACGCAGGGATGGAAGTGGCCACGGCCAAATACTGGGCGGCCGAAGGTGGCAGCCGAGTGGTCCACGCCGCGCTCCATGTGCACGGCGGGATCTGCATCGACCTCGACTACCCGATCCACCGCTACTTCCAGTGGGTCAAGCAGCTCGAGTTCACGTTGGGCTCCGAGAACGAGCAGCTCCACGAGTTGGGTCAGCTGATCGCCGCCTCATGACCGCGCCCGCCGAGCTCGAGTCGGATCGGCGGAACTTCCTCCGCGGCCTGCTCCTGATCGGCGGGTTGGGCCTGGCGATCCGGCTCGTGGTCGTGGCGTTCGCGTCACGCTCGCTGCCGTTCGGCGACGGCTTTTGGTACTTCATCGAATCGCGGATCATCTCCGAGGGCCACGGGTACCTCGCACCGGGCCAGTTCGTGTTCCAG
>JBBQXR010000312.1:0-4413 GCA_038209455.1 Acidimicrobiia bacterium | reverse complement strand
GGTGTTCTCGAAGGTGATGCAGTACGCCTTGCATCTCTTCCACGTGCCGCCGACCGCGAGCATCGGGGCCGACGCCAGCCGATCGGGTCAGGTCACTCAATCGGGCGGCGGTACAGTGTCGACGTCCGTCCCGTAAGCGAGAGGATCCCGTGCGCCTGCACGACCTCCTGGACGTCGCCGAAGTGCTCGAGCTGTTCAACGACGCGCCCGTCGAGGTCGTCGACGTGCACCACGACAGCCGTTCGGTGGCACCGGGTTCCCTGTTCGGCTGCATCGTCGGCGCGCACGCGGACGGCCATCGATTCGCCGGTGACGCCGTCGAACGCGGCGCGGTGGCCTTGCTCGTGGAGCACCAGGTTCCGTTCGTGGTCCCGCAGGCGCGTGTCGCGTCCGTGCGGCGTGCCATCGGCCCGGTGGCATCACGGGTGCACGGCGATCCGTCGCACCGGATGCCGATCGTCGGGATCACGGGCACCAACGGGAAGACCACGACCGCGGCGTTGGTCGAGGCGATCGCCGCGGCTCAGGGCCTACGACCTGCGGTGGTCGGCACGCTCGGCATCAGCTTCGAGGGTGCGGTCGCGGCGAACCCGTTCACGACGCCGGAGGCCACGGATCTGCAACGCACCCTGGCGACGCTCGCCGCGTCCGGGGCGAACTTCGTGGTGATGGAGGCGAGTTCGCACGCGCTGGCCGAGCATCGCGTCGACGGCACCGCGTTCGCCGTCGTCGTGCTCACGAACGTGACGCACGAACACCTCGACTACCACGGAACCGTCGAGGCGTACTTCGACGCGAAGGCGCGACTGTTCGGGCCCGAGTTCGCGCCGCAGGCCGTGCTCAACCTCGACGACCCGCGTGGTCGTGAACTCGGCCTCCGCGCCCGCGCCGACGGACTCCTGGTGACCACGTACGCACTCGACGTCGACACCGATTCCGGCGCGGCCGCCGACGTGGTCGCGACGGATCTCGCCACCGACGCCGGCGGCACGCGATTCCGGATGATGCTGCGCGGGGTCGCGCACGACGTGCAGTTGCGCCTCCCCGGTCGCTTCAACGTCGCCAACGCGTTGGCGGCCGCGGCAACCGGACTTGCCCTGGACATCGACGGTGCGACCATCACCGAAGGCCTGGCGCGCGTGCGGTCGGTGCCCGGCCGCTTCGAGCCGGTGGGACCGGGTACTCCGATCGGGGTGATCGTCGACTACGCGCACACCCCGGACGGGATTGCGACGGCGCTCGCAGCGGCGCGCACGGTCACGGCCGGTCGGGTCATTGCCGTGTTCGGCTGCGGTGGGGACCGCGACGTCGCGAAGCGACCGTTGATGGGCCGCGCCGCCGGCTTGGGTGCAGACTTCGTCGTTCTGACGAGCGACAACCCACGGTCGGAGGACCCGGAATCCATTGCCGACGCGGCGGCGGTCGGGCTGCACGAGGTCGGGGTGTCGTTCACCCGAGAGCTTGATCGGCGGACGGCGATCCGGTCGGCGATCGCCGCCGCGCGTGCCGGCGACACCGTGATGATCCTGGGCAAGGGTGCGGAGACGACCCAACAGTTCGCCGATCGGACCATCGAGTTCGACGATCGGCTCGTGGCGGCGGAACTCCTGGAGTCGGCATGGAACTGACGCGCGAGTGGATCGCCGCGGTCACCGACGGCCGGCTGGCCGGACCCGATGTCGGAAGTGGTACCGGTATCGCATTCGACAGCCGGGCCCTCGAACCGGGTCAGGTGTTCGTCGCCGTCCGCGGCGACCGTGACGGGCACGAGTTCGTGGCCGACGCGATGAGTCGGGGAGCTGCGTTCGCGGTCGTGGATCGCACGGTGCCGGGATTCGCGACCGTCGAGGTCGCCGACGTCCGCGCCGCGCTCGTGCAGGCCTCGACGGCCGCGAACCGCCGCCTGGACGCAACCGTGATCGGCGTGACCGGTTCGGTGGGGAAGACGTCCACCAAGGATCTGACCGCAGCCGCACTCCGCGCCGGGTACGGCACGCACGCCGCCCCGGCGAGTTTCAACAACGAGATCGGTGTCCCGTTCACCGTGCTCGGCGCGCCGGACGACACGCAGATGTTGGTGGTCGAGATGGGGGCACGGTTCGCGGGCAACATCGCGGAGCTCTGTGCGATCACGCCACCACGCGTCGGCGTGATCACCAACATCGGGATCACCCACGCCGAGCATCTCGGAGGGCCGGAGGGAGTCGCCGCGGTCAAGGGCGAACTCCTCGACGCGTTGCCGGCCGACGGGTTGGCCGTGATCTCGGCCGAATGCACCGGCACCGCGGGTCAGCGCGGGCGGAGCGCGGCGCCCATCGTGAGCGTCGGCACGACCCCGGATGCCGACGTGCGGGTGAGCGAACTCACCGTCGGTCCCGACCTGCGCCCGCGGTTCCGGCTCGAGACGCCGTGGGGGTCGGACATCGTCACCCTGGCGGTGCGGGGCGCGCATCAGGCGATGAACGCAGGTCAGGCGGCTGCGGTCGCATTGCACCTCGGCGTGCCGCTCGGCGCCGTGGTCGACGCGTTGGCCGGCGCCCAGGCCACCGGCTGGCGGATGCAATTGCAGGAGAGCGCGGCGGGGATCACCGTCCTCAACGACGCGTACAACGCATCGCCGGTGGCGACGGTCGCGGCGATCCGCGCCCTGGCGGACCTTCCGGTGACCGGCCGGCGGATCGCGGTGATCGGTGACATGCGCGAACTCGGTCGGTGGAGCGAGTCCGAACACGCACGGGTCGGCGCAGCGGTCGCAGCCGCCGGTATCGACGTCCTCGTCGCGGTGGGGAACGAGACGGGTCCGTTGGCCGACGCGGCCGAGGCCGCGGTGGTGGTGCATCGTGCCGCCGATGCGGAGTCGGCACGACGGCTTGTCGTCGAACTCGCCCGCCGGGGTGACGCGGTGTTGGTGAAGGCGAGCCGGGCTATCGGGCTCGAGGTCGTGGCCCGGACCCTGCTGGGCGAGGAGATGGTCGCATGATCGCCGTCCTCATCGCGGTGGCCGTGGCGTTCATCGTTGCGGTCCTCGGTACGCCGTTTGCGATCCGCTACCTCCAACGGCACAACATCGGCGCGCAGATCCGTGACGACGGTCCGGTCGCCCACCCCCACGAGGCGAAGGCGGGAACTCCGACCATGGGCGGCGTGGCCATCGTCGTCGCCGCGCTCGTCGGGTACCTCGTCGCGCACGTGAACTCCGAGGCCATCAAGTTCGCCGACACGGCGATCGCGCTCTGGGTGCTGATCCTCGGCATGTTCGTGGTCGGGTTCATCGACGACTACCTCGGGGTGCGCAAAGCGCGGAACCTCGGGCTGCGCAAGCGCGGGAAGACGCTCGGAATCCTGGTCGTCACCGCGATCTTCGCCGCACTGGCGACCCAGATGGTGCACGTGAACACGCACCTGTCGTTCACGCGCCCGCTCGGACTCGATCTCGGCACCGTCGGTTGGATCCTCTGGTGCATCGCGGTGGTCTACGCCATGACCAACGCCGTGAACATCACCGACGGCCTCGACGGTCTCCTCGCGGGCTCGGGTGCGTTGGTCTTCGCCGCGTTCGTCGTCATCGCGTTCACCCAGTTCCGTCACCCCGGCCGGTACGACATCGGCGCGGCGAGCGCGATCGACATCGCGGTGGTCGCCGCCGCGATGCTCGGTGCGTGCGTCGGGTTCCTCTGGTGGAACGCGCCGCCCGCGAAGGTCTTCATGGGCGATGTCGGCTCGCTCGCGCTGGGGGCGGCGATGGCGGGCATGGGCCTGCTCACCAACACGCACCTGTTGCTGCCGATCGTCGGCGGGCTCTACGTCGTCGAGATCCTCTCGGTGGTGGCGCAGGTGATCTCGTTCCGCGGCTTCGGGCGACGGGTCCTACGCATGTCCCCGATCCACCACCACTTCGAACTGCTCGGCTGGCCGGAGACGACGATCCTCGTTCGGTTCTGGATCTTCGCCGGGCTGGCCATGGCCCTCGGGCTCGGGTTGTTCTACGCCGACTTCCTGACCATCCCCGGAGTGAGCGGCTAGTGAAACAACGGGTGCTGGTCGTCGGACTGCGCGCCACCGGTGCGGTCGTCGTCCGCTGGTTGCGGGAACGGGGCGACGCGGTCACGGTGGTGGAGGAGCGGCCGGGACAGGCGGTCTACGCCGAACGCCGCGCCGCCGCCGAAGCCGCCGGTGCCTCCGTCGTCGAGGGCAGCCCCGACTGGCCGGCGCTGCTCGCGGCCACCGACCTGATGGTTCCGAGTCCCGGCGTTGCGCCGGGCCACCCGGCGATGCTCGCGGCCGTGGCCGCAGGGGTGCCGGTGCGGGGCGATCTCGACCTCGCCGTCGAGGCCGCGACCGTGCCGGTGGTCGTGGTCACCGGCACCAACGGGAAATCGACGGTCACCACGCTGATCAGCGCCATGCTCGAAG
>JBBQXR010000311.1:0-4428 GCA_038209455.1 Acidimicrobiia bacterium | reverse complement strand
ACGAGATCAACGCCGGGCGCGCGCCGAGCAAGTACCTGCGCGGCATCGCCGAAGGAAAGCTCATCGGCCAGAAGGCGGTCGGTTCCGAAGCCGTGTACCTGCCGCCCCGCGGTTCGGACCCGACCACTGGCGCGCCGACCGAGATCGAGGTCGAGGTCTCCCAGAACGGGACCGTGACCACGTTCTGCATCACCAACATTCCCGGGCTCTCCGAGAGTGCACCCGAGGTTCCCTACATCGCGGCGCAGATCCTGCTCGACGGGGCCAACACCCCGTACCTCGGGCTGGTGCAGGGCATCCCGGTCGACGACATCCGTATGGGCTTGCGGGTGCGCGCGGTCTGGGACGAGAACCTCCGGCCCGACGCCCGCTGCCTCAAGTGGTTCGAGCCCAACGGCGAACCCGACGCGGCCTACGAAACCTTCCGGGAGTACGCATGAGAGACGTCGCCGTGATCTCCTTCGCCCAGGAGACGGCCGAGAACGACCGCGAACGTAACGAGGTCGAGTTCATCATCCCCGTCGTGCAAGAGGCGGTGCGCGCCTCCGGGCTCGCGCGTCACGACATCGGGTTCACCATCTCGGGATCGTGCGACTACCTGAGCGGCGGACCGTTCACCTTCGTGCAGGGTCTCGACGCCGCCGGCGCGTGGCCGCCGGTGAAGGAGAGTCACGTCGAGATGGACTCGGCGTGGGCGCTCTATGAGGCCTGGGTCGCGATCCAGACCGGGGAAGTGGACAGCGCGCTGATCTACGGCTTCGGCAAGTCGTCACTCACCGACGTGCACGAGGTCTTCAATCTCCAGAACGACCCGTACACGGTGGCGCCGCTCTGGCCCTCGACCGTGAACCTCGCCGCGTTGCAGGCGAGCGCGCTGCTCGCGGGCGGACTGGACGGGCGTGACGTGACCGAACGCGACCTCGCCGAGGTCGTGGCCCGCAGCCGGCGTGACGCGCTCGACAACCCGTACGCGATCGTCGGCGAGGACGTCGACGTCGACACCCTGCTCGCCCGACCGGTCACGTCCGCGCCGTTGCGCGACGCCGACGTCGCTCCCGTCACCGACGGGTCGGCGGCGATCGTGATCGCGGCCGGCGATCTGGCCCGAGATCTGTGTGAGCGTCCGGCCTGGATCCGGGGGATCGACCACCGGATCGACGCGCCGCACATCGGGACCCGTGACCTCACCACCTGCCGCTCGGCGCGCCGAGCGGGTGAGGAGGCGGGTGCGCTCCAGGGTGGATTCGACATCGCGGAACTGCACGCGCAGTTCAGCCACGACGAACTCATCCTGCGCAACGTGCTCGGCCTCGACGGCACCACGATCAACCCGTCGGGTGGCGCACTCGGTGCGAACCCGCTGATGGCCTCGGGGCTGATCCGCATCGGGGAGGTCGCCCGGCGCATCTCGGCGGGCGACGCCGGTCGGGGCCTCGCCCACGCGACCCAGGGCGCGTGCATGCAACAGAACCTGGTCTGCGTCCTGGAGGGGGAGTAACAGTGGGAGCCGTACGCACCGCCGTCATCGGGGTGGGCCAGACCCGCCACGTCTCCGCACGTCACGACGTCTCGATGGCCGGCCTCGTCCGCGAAGCCGCCGTCGAAGCGCTCGAGGACGCCGGCATGGGTTTCGACGACATCGACGCGGTGGTCGTCGGCAAGGCGCCCGACACCTTTGAGGGCGTCATCATGCCGGAGCTCTACCTGGCCGACGCGCTCGGCGCAGTGGGCAAGCCACTGCTGCGCGTCCACACGGCCGGTTCGGTCGGTGGGTCGACCGCGATCGTCGCGGCCAAGCTCGTGATGGCCGGGATCCACAAGCGCGTCCTGACCGTCTCGTTCGAGAAGCAATCCGAGAGCAACGCGACGTGGGGCCTGTCGGTGCAGATGCCGTTCAGTGCGCCGCTCGTCGCCGGAGCCGGCGGTTACTTCGCGCCGCTCATCCGTGCCTACATCGCACGGTCGGGTGCGCCCCGTCATATCGGTCACCTGGTCGCGGTGAAGGACCGGCTCGCTGCCCTGCGCAACCCGAAGGCCCACCTGCACCTGCCCGACATCGACCTCAAGACGGTGGAGGAATCGTTCCTGCTCTGGGACCCGCTGCGCTACCTCGACACGTGCCCGAGTTCGGACGGCGCCATGGCGCTGGTCGTCGCCGCCGAGGACGTCGCGGACGCGGCACCGAACCCCGCCGCGTGGATCCACGGCACCGCGATGCGGAGCGAGCCCACGATGTTCGCGGGACGCGACCAGGTGAACCCGCAGGCCGGCAAGGACTGCGCGGCCGACGTGTACAAGCAGGCCGGCATCACCAACCCGCGTGAAGACTTCGACTGTGCCGAGATCTACGTGCCGTTCTCGTGGTACGAGCCCATGTGGCTCGAGAACCTCGGCTTCTGCGCCGAGGGCGACGGCTGGAAGCTCACCGAGGCCGGCGCGACCGCGCCCGACGGCGACATCCCGTGGAATCCGTCCGGTGGTGTGTTGTCGTCCAACCCGATCGGTGCCAGCGGCATGATCCGCTTCGGTGAGGTCGCCCAGCAGGTCCGGGAACGCGCCGGTGACTACCAGGTCGAGCTCAAGACCGGGAAGGCGCTCGGTCACGCCTACGGCGGTGGGTCGCAGTTCTTCTCGATGTGGGTGGTCGGGCGCGATAAGCCTGCTTGACGGTCTCTCCGCTCACGCTCCTGATCGTCATCCGCTCCGCAGGCTCCGCTCGGGAGTTGCTGGAGGGTGAGGCCGTCAGACCATCGTGGTGAGGTGGGTGGCGAGGGTGGTGAGGTCTGGGATGCGGAGGCCGTCGAAGTCGGGGTGGTCGTCGTAGGGGTCGACGAGCACCGGAGTCACTCCGGCGGCCCGGGCACCGGTGACGTCGGCGGCCGGGGTGTCGCCCACGTGGATCGCACGCTCGGCCGCGACGCCGAGGCGTTCGAGTGCGATCTCGAAGATCCGCGGATCCGGTTTGGCGGCACCGACGACCGACGAGTCGAGGATCGCGTCCATCTCCACCCCCGGGCCTGGCCCCATCTGGCAGATCCCGTCCGCCGCGAGTTGCGCTTCGACGCTGCCGTCGGCGTTGGAGACGATCGCCAGCTTCACGCCGGTCGCCGCGATGGCCACGAGCGCTTCGGGTGATCCGGGGATGATGCGGGTCCACACGCCGCCGGTGGTGAACTCGTTGAGCAACGCCTCCGCCACCGCCTCGACCTGGTCGCCGGCGCCGAGGACGCGGGCGTAGCCGCGGTTGTAGGCGAGCCAGATCGAGCGGTCGCCCTCGGTGAAGTCGGTGAGGCACCGCACCCCGGCGTAGTGGGCCCGATCGAGATCTCTCGGGTCCACCGCCACCCCGACGCGTGCCATCGCGTCCACGATGCGGTCGTGGTCCGGCAGGTGGAACACGCCGCCGACATCGAGCAGGACGGCGTCGATCTGAGCGGGGAGCATGGCGGGCGAGGGTAACGAACTCCGCGGTCGCGGCCTCACCCGACGTCGGTTTGGTCGGTGGCGGAAACGGGCATCAGGGGGAGGTCACCCAGACAGTGGCCCGAGACGACGCCCCACCTGTGTTTCTCCCTTCACCGGTGGGGCATCGTCGCGTCACGAGGCGGATGCTCGAGCGCCATCGCTTTCTGTCCTTGGGTCGGAGGCGGCGACCCGTACAGTGGGCTCATGGAATTTCGGAGAATCCACGCTTTGCCGCCGTACGCCTTTGCGGAAATCGACGCATTGAAGATGGCGGCGCGGCGAGCCGACGTGGACGTGATCGACCTCGGATTCGGGAATCCGGACGTGCCGTCACCCGCGATCGCCGTCGAGAAACTCGCCGAAGCCGCGCAGAACCCCCGCAACCACCGGTATTCGATGACTCGTGGGGTGCCACGCCTGCGACTCGCGATCACCGACCTCTACCGCCGCAAGTTCGGCGTCGACCTCGACCCGGAGACCCAGGCCTGCGTCACCATCGGCGCCAAGGAGGGGTTCTCCCACCTCATGTGGGTGCTGCTCGGCCCGGGTGACACCGCGCTGGTCCCGAGCCCTTCGTACCCGATCCACATCTGGGGACCGATCCTCGCGGGCGCCGGGGTGCATTACGTGCGCATGGGCCCGGGCGAGGACTTCTTCGCCAACCTGCACGCGGCGTGGGAGCAGGCGTGGCCGCGCCCGCGGGTGGTCGTGATGTCGTTCCCGCACAACCCGACTGGGACGTGTGTGGATCTCGAGTTCATGACGCGCATGGTGCAGTTCGCGCGCGATCACGACGTCCTTCTCGTGCACGACTTCGCGTACGCCGACCTCGGGTTCGACGGGTACGACCCACCGTCGCTGCTCCAGGTCCCCGGGGCGGAGGAGGTCGCGGTCGAGATCTACAGCCTCACCAAGAGCTTCTCGATGGCGGGCTGGCGGGTCGGGTTCATGCTCGGCAACGCC
>JBBQXR010000310.1:0-4429 GCA_038209455.1 Acidimicrobiia bacterium | reverse complement strand
GGCCGCAGACTGCCCCGGCTCGGGTCGAGATACACCCGGATCGTGCGCTTGCCGTTGGCCGTCGGCACGTTGACCCGGTCCGACGCCGGCCACTTGACCGCACCGGCCGGGAACACGAGCGACTGGTAGGTGCCGAACTTCTGCTTCGTGAGGCTCAGCGCGACACGGTCCGAGGCCGCGGTCGAGAGCGTCGCCGGCAACTTGAACTTCTCCATCTCCTGCTTGACGATGGACTTGAGCTCGGCCTTACCGGTCACCCGAGCCTCGAGGGTGCGCGTCCGCGCGCTGTTACACGCCTTGTTGACCCGCTCCAGGGTGCGCTGGAGGACGTCGTGCACGTCGGGCTCGGGGAGAAGGCGGAAGCTGATCGGGCTGCTCATAGGGGTCAAGAGTGTGCCCGATCCGGCCCGAGATGGTCGAACAGTTTGCGGCGACCACGGTCAGTGTTCGGTTGCTCCGGTCCGGTCGCGGCGCACCACGGCCCAGCGGATCGGGTCCACGGCCCAGACGCAATCGACCCCGGTCTCGGCTGGTGCCTCGCGCGTCCGCTCCCGTTCGCCGACGTACTCGTACCCCAGGCTGCGAGGGACGTTCCGACTCGCGTCGTTCGCCCGATCGTGACGGATCTCGACCCGCGTGATGCCGTCGAGCGTGAACGCGCAGTCGGTGAGCGCGGCCGCCGCCTCCGCTGCGAAACCGCGGCGGGTGTACCCGATGCGGATCCAGTAACCGATCTCGAGGCCGCCGGTCCCGATGCGGCGGTGGAGGCCGGTCCCGCCGATGGGCAGCCCGTCGAGGAAGATCCCGTAGACGGCTTCACCGCCCTCGCGTCGGGCGCGTGCCCACACCTCGATTCGGTCCCGGCGGGCGTCGAGGGTCTGCGGCTCGAACGCAATCCAGGGCATCCACGGGCGCAGGTGTTCGATGCTGTCGGTGACCGCCGCGGCCATCGCATCGACGTCGGCCACCTGCCACTCGCGCACGACGAGGCGCGAGGTCTCGACGCGGTCGGGGATGATCGCAGGGTCGGTCACGGGTTCGTCGGCTGCCGGCACCATGCCGACCAGCTTGGCAAAACCGGAGGCAACCTCGGCTTCATTTCTCTCGCCGGACCTCGACCACCGTCACGGGCGATTCGGTGCGCCAGTACTCACCGTGATCGCGGGCCATGAGGCCTTCGTCGATCAACGCCCGCCGCCACGCCGCGGCGTCCGGGTGACGCTTCCCCACCATCAGGTTCACCATCGGCTCCGAGTACCTGCGCCCGATCTCGAAGTCTTCCACCAACCAGTCGAGGATTGCCCGCCGTTCGACGACCGACCGCGGCATCGCCGTGATCCGCCCGTCGACGACATAGTCCGACGTCACCAGCGGGCGACGAGCTTGCCCCAGGTGCCGCGAGTGGCGAGGCTCGCCAGCGCGGGGGGCACCTCGGCCACCGGCAACTCGCGGGAGATCAACGGGGCGATCCGTCCGGCCTCGTGCAAGCGCATGAGTTCGGCGTGGGTCTCGTGGACGAACGTCGGCTGCATCAGGTTGTAGAGGCCCCAGTGCACGCCGACCACCGCGTAGTTCTTGATGAGGACGTGGTTGGTGCGCGCGTCCGCGAACCGTCCGCCGGTGAAGCCGATGATCAGGCTCCGGCCCTCGAAAGCGATGCACTTCGTCGATCGGTCGTAGGTGTCGCCACCCACGGGGTCGTAGATCACATCGGCGCCGCGACCATCGGTGAACTCCTTCACCGCGTCGACGAAATCACCCGCGCGATAGTCGATGACGAGTTCCGCGCCAAGGTCCTTGCACACCTGCACCTTCTCCGCACCACCCGCGGTCGCGATCACCCGTGCGCCCGCCGCGAGTCCCAGCTGGATTGCAGCCGAACCCACGCCCCCCGCGCCGGCGTGGACGAGCAGCGTCTCCCCCGCTTGCAGGTGCGCGCGCCGATGGAGCGCGACGTGACCCGTTTGGTACGTCACGTGGAGCGCCGAGGCCGCCGCATCGCCGAGCGAGTCGGGAATGGGGAACACCATCGACTTCGGTGCGATCGTGCGCTCGGTGAACCCACCGTGGCCGAACGTCGGGATGGCGATCACCCGTTGACAGAGCAACGACGCGTCGGCACCATCGCCGAGACCGACCACGGTCCCGCTGACCTCGGCGCCCGGTGTGAACGGCAGCGGCGGCTTCACCTGGTACTCGCCCCGACACATGAGGACGTCGGGGAAGTTCAGCGACGCCGCGGCCACCTCGACCAACACCTCGTCCTGGCCCGGCACCGGCTCGTCGATGTCGTCGAGTTGCAGGACCGATTCGGGCTCACCCAGCTCGTGGACTCTCCATGCCTTCATCCACCGGAGGATACGCAACATGCGTCAAAACCCTAGGCCCAGCATGGGTTTTTGACGCAAGTTGAGGGGGGTGTGGGAGTCTCGGGTGATGGGTGAGCTCGACGGGAAGGTCGCGATCGTCACGGGCGCGAGCCGTGGGATCGGTGCGGCGATCGCGCAACGCTTCGCGGCCGAGGGTGCGGCGGTCGCGGTGACCGCCCGGACTGCGGAGCCGGGTGTGAGTCACCTCGACGGTTCCTTGCGACAGACCGTCGAGACCATCGAGGCGGCCGGGGGCCGGGCCATTGCGATCACCGCCGACCTCGCCGATCCCGCATTCGACGCCGACGCGATCGTTGCGACCGCCGCGGCTGCGTTCGGTCCCGTCGACATTCTCGTGAACAACGCCGCCGCTTGCTTCTACCTGCCGTGGGACACCGTCAGCGCCCGCCGGTACGACGTGATGTTCCGGGTGAATGTGGACGCGCCGTGGAAGCTCAGTACCGCGGTGCTCTCCGCGATGCGCGACCGCGGTCGCGGGTGGATCGTCAACATCTCGAGCATGGTCACCGAGATGCCGGTCGGTCCGCCGTTCACGCCGTTCCACGCCGAGCACGGAGCCACGTTGTACGGCGCGAGCAAAGCCGCGCTGGAGCGGATGAGTGCGGGGCTCGCGGCCGAGGTGTACCGGCATGGCATCGCGGTCAACGTCGTGTCACCGGTCGCAGCGGTCGCCACGCCCGGGGTCCTCGCGCTCGGGTTGATGCCCGGCGACGACACCCACGTGGAACCGGTCGAGCAGATGGCCGAGGCCGCCCTCGCGCTTGCGCTCGCCGACGCCACCACCGTGACCGGCCGGATCGGGACCTCGGAGGAGATCCTGCGCGAACTCGACCGTCCGGTGCGCAATCTCGACGGCAGTCCGCGGGCGCCGTAAGTTCACCGCCATGGGCCAATGGACACGTGAAGAGATCGAGACGGCCTACGCGCATTACCGCGACACCGCGAAGCGGTGCGGGAACGGCGGCCAGCAGTGGGACGAGTGGGCAGAGCTCTTCACCGAGGACGCGGTCTACTACGAGCATCTCTACGGGAAGTTCGAGGGTCGAGAGGCGATCCGCGCGTGGATCCAGACCACGATGAACGAGTTCCCCAACAACGAGATGACCGACTTCCCCGCCGACTGGTACGTGATCGACGAGGAGAAGGGTTGGGTCATCGCCGCGGTCTGGAACCGCATGCAGGACCTCGGTGACGGCGAGGTGTACCAGGCCATCAACTGGTCACGGCTCGACTACGCCGGCAACAACCAGTGGTCGTACGAGGAAGACATCTACAACGTCGAAGAGTTCGCGGTGATGGTGAAGGCCTACTTGCACGCCCGGAGTGCGCGCGACTCGGACCGCGCTTCGGATCGAGCGGAGTGACCGCGGGCAAAGCAGCGAGCCGGTAGCGTCCGTCCGCGATCCACAGGCCTCAGGGGGAAACGAATGCGCGCAGCAATGTTCACGGGAACGCTCGAACTCTCGGTGGAGAACGTCACGCCGTTGGATCCCGGTCCGGGTGACGTGATCGTGCGGATCGGCGCGAGCGGTGTCTGCCACTCGGACGTGTCGGCTGCGAACGGCACCCTGCCCACGCCGTCGCCGTGCATCCTCGGCCACGAGGGCGCGGGAATGATCGAGTGGGCCGGACCCGAGGTCACCCGGGTGAAAGTGGGCGACCACGTGATCGCGTCCTTCGTCCCGGCGTGCGGTAACTGCTTCTTCTGCCTCCACGGGCAGAGCAACCTGTGCACCCTCGGCAACGAGGTGTTCGGAACCCCGAAGGCGACCCGAGCCGACGGCAGCGTCGCGATCAGCATGACCGGGCTCGGTACCTTCGCCGACCAGATGACGTGCAACCAGGCGAACGTCGTGAAGATCGACACCGACCTCCCCGACTCGCAACTCGCGCTCATCGGCTGCGGCGTCACCACGGGAGTCGGCGCTGCGCTCAACACCGCGCAGATCGTGCCGGGCTCGACCGTCGCCGTCATCGGTTGTGGCGGCGTGGGCCAGGCCGTGATCCAGGGCGCGCGCATCGCGGGAGCGAGCCGCATC
>JBBQXR010000309.1:0-4430 GCA_038209455.1 Acidimicrobiia bacterium | reverse complement strand
GCTCATTATTCAGCGTCCCGAGATCGAGGCCGAAGAGGCTGAGGGGAACACGCAGCGGTTCATCATCTCGCCGCTCGAGCCCGGATTCGGTCACACCCTCGGCAACAGCCTGCGGCGCACGCTGCTGTCGTCGATCCCCGGTGGAGCCGTCACCCAGGTGCGGTTCGACGATGCCCTCCACGAGTTCGACACGATCGCCGGCGTCAAGGAAGACGTCACCGATCTGATCCTGAACCTCAAGGACCTCGTGCTCCAGTGCCTGTCCGAGGAGCCGGTCACCCTGCGCCTCGACGTGCGCGGGCCGGCCGACGTGACCGCCGCCGCGATCCAGGTCACCTCCGACGTCGAGATCCTCAACCCGGAACTCCACATCGCAACGCTCACCGAGAAAGGTCGCCTCGCGATCGACATCACGGTCGAGCAGGGCCGGGGCTACGCCTCGGCCGAGAAGACCAAGCGGGCCGGTGCGCCGATCGGCGTGATCCCGGTGGACGCGATCTTCTCGCCCGTCCGGCGCGTGAGCTTCGACATCGAGCCCACCCGCGTCGAGCAGGCCACCAACTACGACAAGCTCGGCGTCGAGATCGAGACCGACGGTTCCATCACGCCGCGTGACGCACTGGCTTCGGCCGGCGCGACCCTGCGCAACCTGGTGGGCCTGGTCGCCGACATGTCCGAGGAGCAGGCCGGCCTGGAGCTCGGTGAGGTCTCGCCGACGCTCGCCACCTCGCCCGACCTCGAACTCGCGATCGAGGAGCTCGACCTCTCGGAGCGCCCGCGCAACTGCCTCAAGCGCGCTCGCGTCGACACCATCGGCCAGCTGGTGCTGAAGACCGAGGACGACCTCCTCGCGATCACCAACTTCGGCCAGAAGTCGCTCGACGAAGTGATCGTGAAGCTCGACGAGCGCGGCCTCTCGCTGCGGATGAAGGACTGATCACCGATGCCTCGCCCCAAGAAGGGTCCGCGTCTCGGCGGTGACCCGCACCACCAGCGCCTCCTCATGGCGAACCTCGCGATCGCGTTGTTCGAACACGGTGGGATCACCACCACGGTCGCGCGCGCCAAGGCGCTCCGGCCGTACGCCGAGAAGCTGATCACGAAGGGCAAGAAGGGCGGCCTCCACCGTCAGCGCCAGGTTGTGGCCACGCTGCACGACCAGGCCATCGCCCACGAACTGTTCGAGAACATCGCGCCGAAGTACCAGGACCGCAACGGTGGCTACACCCGGATCCTGAAGCTCGGCCCGCGCCCCGGGGACCAGGCCCCGATGGCGCGCATCGAACTGGTCTGAGCGGACCTCCGCTCGGTTCGGGCCGGCGCCCCATCACGCGATGACGCTCTTCGATGCGTCGACCGCGCCGGACCCGGCACCCGATCCACGATCGCCCGACGCAGCGGAGCCGGCCCAGTGCCGGCTCCTCGTCGCGTACGACGGCACCGACTTCCACGGGTTCGCCGCCCAGCGTGATCAACGCACGGTCGCCGGTGCACTGCACGGTGCACTCACCAAGGTGCTGCGCACCGACACCCTGGAGTTGGCGTGCGCCGGGCGTACCGACGCCGGAGTACACGCCTGGGGTCAGGTGGTCTCGTTCCCGATACCGGGCGAACTCGATCTCGATCGGTTGCGAACGAGTCTCAACGCAATGCTCGGGCCCGAGATCGTGGTCCGCGCTGC
The DNA here is from genome assembly GCA_038209455.1 of Acidimicrobiia bacterium. Classification (GTDB taxonomy): domain Bacteria; phylum Actinomycetota; class Acidimicrobiia; order IMCC26256; family JAENVU01; genus JAENVU01. The sequence continues at coordinate 2,749 of JBBQXR010000309.1, read as the reverse complement.
GCGCCTCGCCGCGCCCGACTTCGACGCCCGCCACTCGGCGCAGTGGCGGTCGTACCAGTACACGATCGTCAACCGGCCCGACCCGGATCCCTTCCGGGCGCGGTTTGCGTGGCACGTGCCAACGCCCCTCGATCTGGCGGCGCTGCGCCTCGGCGCCGACCCGTTCGTCGGTGAGCACGACTTCTCGTCGTTCTGCCGGAAGGGTCCGGCCGGATCCATGACGATGCGACGGATCACCCACTCGAGTTGGCACGACCTCGGTGACGGGATCCTCCGCTACGACATCCGCGCCAACGCCTTCTGCTGGCAGATGGTGCGATCGGTGGTCGGGACCCTGGTCGAGGTGGGCGCGGGGAAGAAGCGCCCGGGTGACATCCTCACGATCATGCGTGCGCACGACCGAGCGGCTGCCGGCGCGGTGGCCCCGGCCCACGGCCTGGTGTTGTGGGAAGTCGGTTATCCCGACGCGTGACGGGGCAGGTCAGGCGGTGGTGACCACGACGGTGTACAGGTGGCCACTCCCGGCCCCGGTCGCGGCAACCCGATAGCCGTTGCCGGTCGCACTGAGGTTGTCGACCGCGGTCGTGCCGCTCCCGAACGAGGCATGGTTGGCGACGGTGAATCCCGCGTCCTCGAGTTGGCCCTGGAAGCCGTGGGCCACGGTCGCCGGCGACTTCGATCCGAGGTCGTAGGCGATCGTGAAGAACTTCTTGCCCCCATCGGTTCCCCCGGCCGCGGTCTTGATCCGAAGACCCTTGGGCAACGGCACGTCACTCGGGAATCCGGCGGGCACCTTCGTGCCGCCGAAGGTCGCGGCGCCGTGCTCGCCCTGGATCGTGACCGACTTCCCGTCCCTGTCGACGGTGACCTTGCCGTCGTTGGTCTGCACCACCTTGGTGCCGCTGCTGCCGCACGCGACCAGACCGATCGAGGCGAACGCGAACGCGATGCCGACGATGGTGGTGTGACGTCGCTGCATGGTGTGTCCCTTCGGTCAGTCGACACCGAGGTAGAGGAAGCCGTACGCCTCGTCCCGGAACTTCAGCCCGCTGGTCTTGAGGGGCACATCCCAGTCACCCCGCACCGCGGGGTCGTTCTCCTCCATACCGTGATCGGCCACGAGGACGAACGCCGTGTCGTCGAAGGCGCCGGCGCGCTCGACCGCGGCGATGACCTCGCCGATGCGGGCGTCGGAGTCGCGGATCGAGGCCGCGGCGATCTCGGAGTGGGGACCGCCCTCGTGCATGGCGGAGTCGGTGAGGGTGAAGTTGACCCACATGAACTTCGGGAGCGGGTACGAGTTGTCGCGGTAGTGACCGCTGAGGATGCCGACGGCCTGCTCGACGCACATGTGGTCGATGATCGTCGACCAGGAGTAGTCCTTCGACGGGCGCACGAAACGCTCGGTGGAGTGCGGCAGCCCGATGGGATCGTTCGGGATCGGCGGTACCTCACCGCGGCGGAAGAAGTCGAAGGTGGAGTAGTTCGCGTCGACGTCGCACGGTTCGTTGCACGACGCGGTGAACGCGTCGGCCCAGGTGCGATGGACGGCGGTATGGATCGACTCGGTGCCCGGGACGAGTGTCTCCATGGCCTGAGGCCAGGTGGCGCTGGAGTTGGTGATGATCTGCTTGTCCTGCGCGCGGTCGTACCAGGCGTTGTTGAGGATCCCGTGGTGGCCGGGGTGGCGGCCGGTGATGATCGAGGTGTGGTTGGCCAGCGTGATGGTCGGGAGGCTCGCCATCGCGCCGTGCTGGTACGCGGTGCCCATCGCCATGAGCCGCGCGACGTTGGGCGCCTCGCCGCGCGCGGCCATGTCGTAGAGGACGTTCGGATTGGTGCCATCGAACAGGAAGCCGATCACGTGCTTCGGCCGGCCGCCTTCCACATCGAGCACGTCGTGGCGGACCTCGCCGTCTTGGCCACGGAGGTACGTACCGTCGTCGTGGGGTGCAGCCCCGAGCAGGTGGAGGATCGTCGGCGCGACGTCGACCAGCCGACCGCTCCGCGCCACCAACCCGTCGTTGCGCACACCTTTGCCCGCCATCACGAACGGGGCGCGGGCCTGCACGACGCCCAGGGATCCGTGCTCGCCGCGGTGGCCACCCTGGTCCTCCCAGTTGTGGGAGGCGGAGTGGATCACGCACAGGTCCGGGCTCGCCGGGTGATCGAAGAGCTGGGCGATGGTGTCGTACGCGTGGGGATAGGCATTGGCGGAGCGGTGGGGGTATGCGTTGGACCGTTCGTCGTCGAGGGGCGCGAACTTGTCGGTCGACTGGTCGGCGAGTGGGTCCGTGCCGTCGGCGCCGATGCGTTCGTACCCGTCCTCGGTGCGTCGGAACGAGACGCCTCCGTCGGCGGTGCGGGCCTCGTAGTGGTCACCGTGGCTCATGAGGACCATGTCGACGATCGGCTCGAGCGAGGAGTCGAGGAGGATGTCGAGCGCACGCTCGGCGTCGGCCTCGTGCTCGGGTGCGATCTGGTGGACGGCGGTCGGTGGAGTCACCCGGGCAGCGTACCGACCTCTCCCGCCTGGAATCGCGGCGCCGAGCCCGGGATTCGGTCGAGATTCAGACCCGATTCGGCCTGCGCTTGGCCTGTCGGGGACGTCGCGGCTATCCTCACGCCCCTTGTGCACGGCCTGGTCGGGTCGCGCGCGCCCGGACATCTCCGGGTGACATCGAAGAGAGTGGATCTGTGCGCACCTTCCATCCCAAAGAGTCGGATATTCACCACGCCTGGCACGTCA
>JBBQXR010000308.1:0-4432 GCA_038209455.1 Acidimicrobiia bacterium | reverse complement strand
GGCTCGCCGTCACGACCGAGCCCGATCGGCAGCTTGCGCTCCATCGTGTCGAACAACAACGCGTGATCGCGCTCGGCGCCGAGCGCGCGGCGGACCGCGGCGCCGGGTCGCGGCGGCACGAAGGTCTCCGGCTCGATCCGGGTCGTACTCACCTCGGCCGCCTCGACGGTCTCGGCCGGGAGTACCCCGTCGGCGATGAGGAAGACGTCGGAATCGAAGCGGGCGCCTTCCTGCCGGGCTCGGACCTGGGTGACGACCCCAGAGACCGTGACCGATGCAGCAGGTGCCGGGAGTTCACGATCGGTGACGACGACGTCGTCGAGTTGTAGGTACTGGTCCGGCGCGATCGCCACCCAGAACGAGAGCGGCGTGCTGTCCTCGGTCCCGATCACCCGCCCGACCGGCACCCCATCGCCCGCGACCGGTTCGCTCTCCGCCATGGTCGGACCGTACCAACCGGGGCGGTCGATCAGCGGGAGGGCGTGCCGCCGTCGGTGAGGCGCTGCGCGACCCACACCGGGATGATCGAGGCCAACACCACGAACGTGGCCACCACGTTGACCGTCGGGATGGCGTTCGGCCGGGAGAAGTTGTCCGCGAACCACAACGGCAGGGTCTTGTACCCGACCCCGGCGGTGAAGGTGGTGACGATGATCTCGTCGAAGGACAGGGCGAAGGCCAGCAGTCCTCCGGCCACGAGCGCGCTGCGCATGAGCGGGAACGTGACCAACCGGAAGGTCTGCCACCCGTCGGCACCGAGGTCGGCGGACGCTTCTCTCACCGTCGGAGTCAATCGACGCAACCGCGCCGCGGCGTTATTGTACACGATCACCACACAGAACGTGGCGTGCGCGATGACCAGCGTGGTGAAGGAGACGTCGACGCCGATGCGCTGAAATCCCGAGAGCAACGCGATACCCGTGACGATGCCAGGGAGCGCGATGGGCAACACGATGAACAGGCTCACCGTGTTACGGCCGAAGAAGCGCGAGCGCGTCAGCGCGAACGCCGCCAACGTCCCGAGCACGAGTGCGATCGCAGTCGAGGTGAGCCCGGTCTGCACGGAGTGCAGCAGCGCCGTGCGCGGTCCGTCCTCGTGGAGTGCCTTCTGCCACCAGGTCAAGGTGAACCCGCGCGGTGGCCACGCGTAGTTGCTCGACGTGTTCACGCTGAGGCGGGCCACGTAGACGATGGGCGCGTAGAGCACCACCAGGACCGCGGCCGTGATGGCTCGCAGCACCCACCGGGAGAAGGACGAGAGGTACATCGTTACAACTCGTCCAATGCGCCGGTACGGCGGACCGCGAGGAGGTACACGACCATGATCACCACGGGCACGACTGCGTATGCGGCGGCGAACGGCAGGTCGACCGAGAACTGTCGGTAGACGATGTTGCCGATGAACTCGGTGGTGCCGCCGACGATGCGGTTCATGTAGAAGTCGCCGAGGGTCAGCGAGAACGTGAAGATCGATCCGGCCACGAGTGACGGGAACACCTGCGGCAACACGATGCTGCGGAAGGTGCGTCCCGCCTTGGCCCCGAGATCGGTCGAGGCTTCGAGGAGCGACGTCGGCAGCCGTTCGAATCCGGCGAACAGCGGGATCACCATGAACGGAAACCAGAGGTAGGAGAGCACGAGAATCGAACTCGCATAGCCGAAGCCGGGGGTGTGGCCGAGCACCTCCTTGAGGGCACCGCCGCCGGGATCGAGGAGCGACCGCCACGCGTATCCCTTCACGAGATACCCGGCCCACAGCGGCAGCGTCACCGACACCACCAACGCGCGCCGGGTCCTCGGAGACGCGATCGTGCCCATGTAGAACGCGACCGGGAGGGCGACGCACGCGTCGATCACGGTGACGGTCATCGCCGCGAACAGGGTGCGGAGCGCGACCTCGCGGTACACCGGCTCCGAGATCACACGGTCGAAGTTCCCCCAGCCGATGCTCGTATCGAGCTTCGTGACCAGGCCGGTCGGATCGTCGGCCAACCGGTAGAGCGACGTGAGAATGAGCGCCGCGAGCGACCCGATGTAGATGATCAGCAACCAGCCGCCCGGCGCACCGAGCTGGAGGCCGAGACCGGCGCGGGGATGGCGGGCGAAGAACCGCGCGATCCGGCGGCGCGGACCAGTCGGTGGCGTTGGGTCGTCGACGGTGGTCATCGTGGTACGGACGCCGATCGCGGGGGCGGACCGGCATGGCCCGCCCCCGTTGCGATCAGCTGCCCTTGATCTCGTCCCAGGCTGCGGTCCAGTCCTTGTAGGCCTTGCACTGGACATCGGTCCGACCGTCGGCACACTTCGCCGTCGGTGTGGTCCAGTACGCGAGCTGGTCGTAGAACGCCTTGTCGTCGGCGTGGTACGTGGTGCACCAGTTCTTGTCCGTCGTCTCGGCGCACGCCTTCAAGTTCGCCGGCGCCTCACCGAAGTACTCGGCCACCTGGGCCTGGACCTTCGGGCTGGTGACCCAGTTGATCCACTTGTACGCACAGCCGACGTTCTTCGACTTCGTCGAGACCATCCAACTGTCCGACCAGGCGGTCGAACCTTCCTTCGGGATGATCGCCTTCACCGGCGGCGAGGCCGTGTCTGCGACCACACCGTTGGTGATCACCTGCCAGGTGGTCCCGAGCACCAAGCTTCCCTTGGTGAAGCCCTCCTGCTCCTTCAGGTAGTCGCTCCAGTACTCGCCGATGTTCGGCTTCTGCTGCTTCAACAAGTCGACCGCGGCCGTGAACTGCTTGTCGTCGAGCGCGTACGGGTTGGTGATCTTCAGCTCGGGCTTCGTCTTCGAGAGGTACAGCGCCGCGTCGGCGATGTAGATCGGCGAGTCGTAGGCCGTGACCTTGCCCTTGTACGGCGACGACGCTTCGAACACCGCGCCCCAACTGTCGGGCGCAGGAGTGACCGCGGTTTCGTTGTACATCAGCAGGTTCGCGCCCCAGCCGTGGGGAACTCCGTAGACCTTGCCGTCGACGGTGTTCCAAGCCTTGCCCTTGAGGAAGCCGGCGAGGTCCGCATACGTGGTGACCTTCGCAGTGTCGATCACCGCGGCGTCACCGTTCGCGACACTGCGCAACGACGAGTCGCCGGATGCCGACACCACGTCGTACTGGCCGGTGTTGAACAGTTGGAATGCCTCGTCGGATGTCCCGAAGGTCTTCACCGACGCCTTGCAGCCGGACTGCTGCTCGAACGGCGTCACCCAGTTCACGTCCTTGGAGGTCGAGCCGTTCTCCGCGTAGCCCGGCCACGCGAGGATCGAGACCTTGCCGCCCGACGAGCTCGGCTTCGAGCCGCCTGACGTGGCCGATGACCCGCTGCTGCTTCCGCAGGCCGCGAGCACGAAGACCAGGGCCGCGACGAGCGCGCCGATCCGAATGAGTCGTTTCATGATTTCTCCCCGTTTGCGTGAGTCGGTGTTTCGGTCAGTGTGAGTGCGTCGGCGCGCGCGAATGCCACCGCGACGCGCGCGCCGCGATCGATCGGGGCGGTGGTTCCCAGGTTGGCGACTTCTGCGAGCACGGTCGAGCCGGCGTCGAGATCCACCCGTACCCGCGTGCCGTCGCCGTGGTACTGGATGTCGGCGACGACTCCGGGCGCACGCACTTCCCCGCTCCCGGATTCCGACGCGGTCGCAGCGCCGACGTCGACGATCTGGACCCGCTCGGGACGAACGCTGAACGAGCCGTCGGTGCCCAGGAGTTGGCGTGCCGCCGGGCCGCTGATCACGCTGGTCGAACCCACGAAGCGGGCGACGAACTCGGTCGCCGGAGACTCGTAGATCTCCCGCGGCGTACCGACCTGCTCGATCCGACCCTGGTTGAACACGGCGATCCTCGAGCTGAGCGTGAGCGCTTCACCCTGGTCGTGGGTGACGAAGATGAACGTGATACCGACGTCGCGCTGGATGCGCGCCAACTCGAGCTGCATCTCCTCACGGAGTTTGAGATCGAGCGCCCCGAGCGGTTCGTCGAGCAGCAGGACCTTCGGTTCGTTGACCAGGGCGCGGGCGAGGGCGACCCGCTGGCGCTGCCCACCACTCAACTGATCCGGCTTGCGGTCACCGAACTCGTCGAGCCGCACCGCGTGGAGCGCAGCCTCGGTCCGAGTCTGGCGCGCCTGCTTGGCGACGCCCTTGACCCGCAACCCGTATTCGACGTTGCGGCGCACGTTCATGTGCGGGAACAACGCGTAGTCCTGGAACACGGTGTTGACGTCGCGATCGAACGGCGGCCGGTTGGTGACGTCCTGGCCGTCGAGTTCGATGTGTCCGCCCGACGGCAACTCGAAGCCCGCGATCATGCGGAGCATCGTCGTCTTGCCGGATCCGGACGGACCGAGCAGGGAGAAGAACTCACCCGCGTCGATCTCGACCGACACGTCGTCGACTGCGACGACGCTGCCGAAACGTTTTGACACGCCGCGC
>JBBQXR010000307.1:0-4501 GCA_038209455.1 Acidimicrobiia bacterium | reverse complement strand
TCGCCCCGGCAGCCCGCGACGATTTCCTCTCGGCGCTCGCAGCCACACTGCGCCCCGACGAGACCCTGCTGCTCGGCACCGACCTGGTGAAGGATCCGGCTCGGCTCGTGCGGGCCTACGACGACGATGCCGGCGTGACGGCCGCCTTCAACAAGAACGTGCTCTCGGTCCTGAACCGCGAACTCGGTGCCGACTTCACGCCCGAGGACTTCGATCATGTCGCGGTCTGGAATGCCGAGGACGAGTGGATCGAGATGCGGTTGCGGGCACGGCGGGCGATCCAGGTCCACGTCCCGGCGCTCGATCTCGACGTCGCGTTCGCCGCGGGCGAGGAGATGCGCACCGAGATCAGTTCGAAGTTCCGACGTGACCGCGTGGCCGAGGAACTCACGGCTGCGGGGTTCGCACTCGTCGAGTGGTGGACCGATCCGGACGACGACTTCGCCCTCTCGTTGGCGCGACGGATCTGAACCCGGGTCACCCACGCTGCCGACCGCACGCTTTTCGGCGGTCGCGACGCCGAGTACCGTTTTCGTCCGTGGGCCGGCTGAAGTACCAGGTGATTCGGCGCGTCGTCGCGCCCGCGGCGGTGATCGCGCTGCTTGCCGGATGTGGCACCGGAGGGTCCACCGCCGCCGGCACCGAGCCGACCCCGGCCGCCAATCGCGCCGGGCCGGGTGGTGCGACGAAGGTCTTGGGCCGCCGCCTCGAGCGCGGTGCGACCATCGCCGTGACCCCGTACGAGCAGCAGGCATTCCTCGAACTCACCCTGACGCCCGCCACACCCACGGCAGGACGGAAGCCGATCCTCGAACGGTGGCAGGGCAACCCGACCATCCACCTCTCGGGTGACCCGACCCCGGAGGACCTCATCCAGGTGGCCGAATCGGCCCGGCGGTGGAGTGCCATCACCGGGCACGCGATGACCGTGGTGACCGGACCCGGCACCGTCGACATGCGCTTCGTGCATCGCGCCGATTTCGGACGCACCATCCACACCGACGACGTCGACCCGAGCGCGGTCGGACTCACTCGGGTGACCCTGGACCCGAAACGGCGGGGCGTGATCAACGGCGCGCTGGTGGTGATCGCGGACGACGACATCCAGGTGGGACGCAACCGGACGATCGACCACGAACTCGGGCACGTGGTCGGGCTCCAGCACTCCACCTGCCCCGCGAGCCTGATGGACGGATCCTCCGACGGTGCCCGGTCGGTGCGGTGGATGCCGACGGCGCTCGACGTGCGCATCGGTGCCCTCCTCTACGACCCCCGCCTCCAGCCGGGCTTGACGGTCAGCGCGGTCGGTGCGGTCCTGACCCCCACCGCGACCGAGGGAGTGACGTGCGGACCGGTCGACCTCGAGCTGATCCGGGCCGCGGGGAGCGGCCGGCACTATCTCTGTGTCCGGAGCGCCGACGTCGAGCGACCGTGCACCGCCGACCTCACCCGGGAGCCGACCCTGCCCATCGTCAACCCCGACGCCTGGACCGACGGCCGCAGCCTCTCGAGCCGCCCGCATAGGTGACGGACGACGGCTCGCCCGAGTTTCCACTACGGGCATAGTGGTATTACAATCGACCGGGTGAGCCCCTCGACGACACCGAATCCCGCCCTCGACGTCCCCGCGCTCGACGTTCAGGATCTCGAGGTCGAGGCCGCCGACAACCCCATCCTGCGCGGCGTCTCGCTCCAGGTCGGGGCCGGCGAGATCCACGCCTTGATGGGCCCGAACGGGTCCGGGAAGTCGACGCTCGCCAACACGCTCCTGGCCAACCCGGCGTACACGGTCACCGGCGGGCGGATCCGCCTGCTCGGCGAGGACATCACCGATCTGAGCACCGAGGCGCGCGCCGCCCGCGGCCTATTCCTCGGCTTCCAGCACCCCGAGGCGATCTCCGGCGTGAGCGTCCTCAACTTCCTCCGGCAGGCACTCGCCGTCCGCAAGGGCATTGCGGACCTGTCGGTCCTCGAAGTGCGCATGGGTCTGATGGAGTGGATGGATCGCCTCGGCATGGACGACCGGTTCACGCAGCGCTACCTCAACGAGGGCTTCTCGGGTGGGGAGCGCAAGCGCAACGAGATCCTCCAGATGGCGATGATGGAGCCCGAGTTCGCGGTGCTCGACGAGACCGACTCCGGCCTCGACATCGACGCGCTGCGTGCAGTCGGCGACGGCGTGAACATCGTGCGCGAACACCGCCCGGAGATGGGCATCCTGCTCATCACCCACTACCGCCGCATCCTCGATCACCTGACCCCCGACGTCGTCCACATCCTGTTGGATGGGCGCATCGTGCAGTCGGGCGGGATGGAACTCGCCGAGCAACTCGAGCGCAACGGGTTCGACAGCTTCCGGTCGACGGCGCAGGTCTGACATGAGTCTCGACGTGGCGCACCTCGACGTCGCCCGCATCCGCGCCGACTTCCCGCTGCTCCAGCAGGAGCACAACGGGCATCGGCTCGTGTACCTCGACAGCGCATCGAGCGCACAGAAGCCGCGTTCGGTCCTGCGGGCGATGGACGACGTGATGGAGCGCTACTACGCGAACGTCCACCGCGGCGTGTACGCGATCGCCGAGGAATCCACCGCTCGCTTCGAGGGGGCACGCGCCAAGGTGGCGGCCTTCATCGGTGCCCGGGAAGCGGCGGAACTCATCTTCACCCGCAATGCCACCGAGGCGATCAACCTCGTGGCGTACTCGTGGGGCCGGGCCAACCTCGTTGCCGGCGACGTCGTCGTGCTCTCCGAGATGGAGCACCACGCCAACATCATCCCGTGGCACATGCTCGCGGCAGAGCGTGGCATCGAACTCCGCTGGATCCCGCTGACCGCCGACTACCGCCTCGATCTCACGCAGCTCGACGAGTTGCTCACCGGCGCCAAGTTGCTCGCCGTCACCGCGATGTCGAACGTGCTCGGCACCATCAACGACATCCCGTCGCTCGTGACTGCAGCGCACGCCGCGGGGGCGCACGTACTCGTCGACGCCTCGCAGGCCGCGCCGCACACCACGATCGACGTGCAGGCCTGGGATGCTGACTTCGTCGCCATCACTGCGCACAAGATGCTCGGTCCTTCGGGGATCGGCGCACTGTGGGCCCGACGCGACCTCCTCGACGCGATGCCGCCGTTCCTCGGCGGGGGCGAGATGATCCGAGACGTCCGCAAGGACGGGTTCACCACCAACGAACTGCCGTGGAAGTTCGAGGCCGGCACCCCGGCGATCACCGAGGCCATCGGGTGGGGCGCCGCGATCGAGTACCTCGAGGCGATCGGCATGGACACCGTGCGCGCCCACGAACGGGAACTCACCCGCTACGCCCTCGACGCGCTCACCGGCGAGTTCGGTGATCGTTTGACGATCTACGGCCCGCTCGACACCGACCATCGCGGCGGCGTCATCTCGTTCCTCTTCCCAGACATCCATGCCCATGACGTGTCGCAGGTGCTCGACGAAGCGGCGATCTGCGTGCGGGCCGGGCACCATTGCGCGAAGCCGTTGATGCGCGTCCTCCAGGTGCCGGCCACGAGCCGCGCGTCGCTCTACATCTACAACGACACCGACGATGTCGACGACCTCGTCGTCGGCCTGCAACAGGCCGAACAGTTCTTCGCCATCTGACACCCGACCCCACCTAGGATCCTCGCAATGGCCGGACTCGAAGACCTCTACCGAGAGATCATCCTCGACCACTACCGGGCCCCCCGGAACCGCGGCGAGCTCGCGGTCCCGCCGGCCCATCGAGTGGAGGGGTTCAACCCGCTCTGTGGAGACGAGGTCGTGCTGTACCTCGACGTCGAGAACGGTGTCGTGCGTGACGTCAAGATCGCCGGCCAGGGGTGTTCGATCAGTCAGGCGTCGACGTCGATGATGAGTGCCGCGGTCAAGGGCAAGCCGGTCGCCGAAGCGCGCACGATCACACGTGCATTCAAAGCCCTCATGAGCATCCACGAGTCGAAGATCGGCGGCGACGGCGAAGAGGTCGACGTCGCTGACGAACTCGACGGTGTCCGCCTCGGTGACCTCGAGGCGCTCCAGGGCGTGGTCAAGTTCCCCGTGCGCATCAAGTGTGCGACCCTCGCGTGGAACACGCTCACCCAGGGTCTCGACGAGATCGAGGCCCCGGCGTAACCACTCCGCGTGGGCCGAATGCGTCATCCGTCACGGAATGTGTCGGCAATCGAGCAACTTGACCATATTGGGTACCGCTCGCCGAGTACGGTGGGCTTTCCGATCGAAGGGAGTGGCATGACCGAGCAGACGACCGTGACGCCCGACCTGGTGATGACCATCGACCAAGCGCTCGAACGCTTCGGAGCGAGGGACCTCGTCTCCGGTGCCGAGGTGGTCGACTTCCTCCTCGATCTTCGGCTCGAAGTCGTGAACTCGTCCGATCGCGCGATCGCGAAGCTCCTCGAAGAAGAGCGCCAGCCGACCGCTTGATCTCCCGGCCCGTCCCGATGGGCGGACTGCTCTAGGGATCCGTCGCTTCGACG
>JBBQXR010000306.1:0-4510 GCA_038209455.1 Acidimicrobiia bacterium | reverse complement strand
ACGCCACCGGCCACCAACTTGCCGTCCGCCCGCCGGATCGAGGTCGTCGCCAGCAACCCGGGAGCGTCGCCCGATTCGACCAGGCGCACCACGTCCGGGCGGGTGAACAGGCCATCGGCCATGTCCTCGATCTGCGCCACCGACGCGCCCGCCGGGACCCGATCCGCGATCGCCCGCAACACGTCGCGTCGGGTGAACGTGGACGCCTGCCGCGTCAGACCCATGTCGCTCACCAGGTCAGCCCCGATCCCATCCCGGTCGATCACCGCCGCTCGCGCCGGGACCCGCCCGACGACCTCCGCGAGGCGGGCCGGGTCGAAGCCGACCGCCGCCGCTTTGGCCTGCCACACCTGGCGCATCGCGACCCCGTCCAGCGACGTGTCCTTCGCCCGCCTCGTTTCGAGCGCGGCGATCTGCGCCGCTCGGGCGGAGCGGAACCCGACCTTGTCGAGGTGCTCCGCGATCTCCTTCTTCCGATCCGAGAAGTGATCGAGAACGTCCTGGTCGATCCCGACCAGATCCGCTATCCCGTTCTTCATCGGCGTCCACTCGACCCCGAGACGCACCGTGAGCTCCTGACGGAGATGCGCCTCGTAGAGGAACCCCGCCGTGCGGGCGTACTGGAACAGCACCCGACCGTCGAGCGTGCGCCACTGCCCGTCTCCGCACTGCGCCATGTTCGCCACCAACATGTGGGTGTGTAGGTGCGGGTCGCCCGCCCGGCTCGTGCGATGCCGGAACCCCGCCGCGATCACCCGTTCACCCCCACCTGGTTGACGCCGTTCTTCCCGGTCCGCGACCGCCCCGCGTTCGCGTCGACGTACGCGAACGCGGCCGCCACCGCCGCATCGTGCGCGGCGTGGACCCCCGCCGCCGTGTCCGGATCACCGAGTCCGGCCAACAGCGACACGGACTTCGGCGCCCGGAAGCACAGATCGAACCCCGCCACCGTCCGCCCCGCGAACCGACCCAGCTTCTCCCCCGTCGCCGGATCCAACCCCGACCACACCGCATGCAGATCCTCCGCCGCGACCTCACCCGCGAGGCCGAGCGATTCCGCCGCGGTGCCGGACCACCGGCCAGGAGCTTCGCCGACGCCGCGGTAGTACTCGTCGACACCATCGGCGACTGCGGCAATGTAGTAGCTCTCACCGTTGAGCTTGATCTTGCCGAGTCTCAACACCGGGACTCCTCTCCGCACCCCGATCCCGGCCATGGCGCACAACACCGTGTCCGGCCGGGACGCCCTGGCCGGGACACGACCGGGCATCGAGATGCAAGTTCGTGGATCTTCTGGGGTTCGAGATGGGATGGATCGTTCGGTCCGAGCTGGTGCTCGGCGAAGGTGCGCGGACTGCTCGACGGGTCCGTGCGTGTGGCGTGTTCAGTCGAGGAGATTGAGCTGCCGCGTCGACACGTCGTCGGCGTGGGTTGGTCCTGGTCGGGTCCGCGTCGGGTGGCCTGAACGGGCATCCGAGTCACGAGACGGCGCCGACGACTCGAGCTGTGCTCCGATCGATGGCTGCTCGCGCCCGGACCATCGAGCGGCTGGTGTCGCCATCGGAGTTCGGTCACCCACGTTCGAAGAGCCGGACACGGCGCCCACCACGAGCCCCGCTGCCGCGAGCTCGACCTCGTAGGTCGTCGCGGCGAACCGCCCGTTCGCTTCGGCTCGGTGGTCCAACCGGCGGATGAATCCCTGTCGCGCAAGGCTGCGCAACGCCCGAGCGGTGGTGTCCTTCGAAAGGCCCAGGTCGTCGGCCAGCGCACGAGCGCTGCATCGGACCTCCGGCCGAGGTGACGCCACATCCGCTCGACTGGCGAGCACCTCGATCACCGCCCAGGCCGTCGGCCCGATCGACCGCCGTACCTCGGCGGCGATGTCGACGTCGACGAAGAAGTGCCGGTGGCCTGCCAGAGACTCGAACACGTCCGCGTGGTCGCCGTTCGTCACGACGCAGCCGACGCAGCCGACGCAGCCGACGCAGCCGACGCAGCCTTGTGCGTCGCGAGCCAGAGCCTGACGTCGTCCGCATCGAAGCGCACTAGCCGGCCGAGCTTGATGTACGGCAAACCGCACTCCACTCGGAGCCGGCGGATGTGCCTCGCGGTCGTATGCCACCGCGCAGCGAGCTCCTGCTCGGTGAGCAGTTCATCGATGGCGGTCTCAGTCGCTTTGGGTTCGTCCACGTCGTGAGTAGACACCCGGCTTCCGGCGGGCCCGACCGGTCAAGAACTGAGGTCCCGAACGCCACGGAAGGGTTGGGACAGGACGAGACGCGACGCAACCCCACGCAACAGATGAGACGCTCGAGATCGCACGAAGAATCGCTTGACAGGATGGGCGGTCAAGAGATCCCGACGGGATTGCTGCTGCAGAGCCACATCCTCGTTCGGCGCGCCGGGGTTCGAATGCTCGACCGAAGGAGCTCGTTGCGCGAAGATCGCCAGCGCCGGCGGCGCCGCCAACGCCGCGCCCGTGCCTCGCTCCTACGGAGCCGCGTCAGACATCTGCCCTCTGGTCGCCCTCTTGCCCCTCCACCACGATGGGGGTGCCTGGCGACCATCGAAAGGAGGCCCCGTGCCATCCGTCGATCCCATCTCGCGCGACCCCGTCACCGGCAAGCCGGCCCGCAACACCCGTTGGAAGGCTCGCTACCGCGACCCGCAGGGCCGCCAACGATCCAAGTCGTTCGATCGCAAGAACGACGCCGAGCGCTTCCTCGCCTCGGTCGTGACCGACATCGGGCGGGGAGACTGGATCGATCCTCGCCGAGGTCGTGAGACCTTCGGCGCGTGGGCCGACGCCTGGTGGGCGACGACGGTCCACCTGCGAGCGTCGACCCGCCGGGGCTACGCCACTGCGCTCAACGCCCGGGTTCGGCCGCGGTTCGATCGCACCCCGATCGGCTCGATCGACCGCACGGTCGTCAAGGAGTTCGTCGCCGAGCTGGCCGCTCGCGGCCTCGCCGCCAAGTCGATCGCCAACACTGCCCTCGTTCTCCGCCTCGTCCTGCAGGAAGCGGTCGAGGCCGGGGCGCTGCGCGAGAACCCTGCGACGGGCCTGCGGTTGGCGGCCGCCCGCCGGCAGGAGCCGAAGTTCCTGACGGCCGACTCGGTCAACGCGCTCGTCGTCGCCACACGGGAGCCATACGGCTTCCTGATCCTGTTCGCCGCGTACACGGGGCTGCGACCGTCGGAGCTGTGCGGCCTGCGCGTCGGAAAGCTCGACCTGCTGCGCCGGAGGGTCGAGGTCTCGGAGACGCTCATGCAGATCAACGGCGAGACGGTCATCGGGCCGACCAAGAGCGATGCCGTGCGCAGTGTCCCGCTCCCCTGCTTCCTGCGGGACGCGGCCGGCGAGTACCTCGCGTTGCGACGCCACCAGCTCGGTCGGCCGCTCGCGCCCGACGACCTCGTGTTCCCTCCGATCACGACCAAGTACGGCGTCGCCCGCACCGAGTTCCTCTACGCCGAGAGCGTGCGCCGCTACATCCTCAAGCCGGCGCTCGCCGCCGGTCTCCCGAGCGACTTTCGTACGCACGACCTCCGCCACACGTGCGCGTCCCTGCTCATCTCCCTCGGCGCCCATCCGCGGGCGATCATGGAACGCCTCGGCCACAGCGACATCACGATCACGCTCAACGTCTACGGCCACCTCTTCCCGTCGCTCGAGGAGCAACTGACCGACGGCCTCGACGAGCTCTATCGCTCGACGACCTCCGACGACGTGGAGCCGATCACAGCCACCGGCGAGTCGACCGGCACCGTGACGGATCTCCGGCCCGATGGCGACCGGTAGCGCCTTCGCTGGCCGACAGCTCAGGGTTCCAGGAGCTTGATCGCCGGCACATCACGAAAGATGGAGTCGTCCGACGCCAACCGGAGCCCGGCCGCGATGGCCACGGCTCCGACCCATCGATCGGCTTCGTGCTCTTTGCCTGCGAGGCCGTGGCCGTTGCGCACGCACCATGTGCGGAGATCGACGTACGCCGCAGTGACTTCGGGCAGGGGCGGAACCACCCCGGCGGCCGAGACCAGGCTGTCGAGCTTCGCTCGGCGCCGAACGCCCCAGCGCGCTACCTCGGCTCCGAAGCGCATCTCTGCGACCACGACGAACGGCAACACCCACACCGCCGGCCCGAGCACCGGTGCCCACCGAACCTTCCGGGGCGACTCGCGAACACCCAACCAAGCGCTGGCAATCATCGTGTCGACGACGACTGCTCGGGCCACCGTCAGGCTTCCTCGAGGATCCGGAAGAACTCGTCTTCCTCCTCAGGCGTCAGGTCGTCGATCGCGAAGCGCCCGAGGTCGCCCATCGGCTCGACACCATCGAGGACGTCAGCGATCGTCGCCGGACCAGGATGTACGACGTGCTCGCTCGCATGCTGATCGGTCATCACGGCCTCCGTCCACGCTTCCCTGCAGGTCCGGCTAAGGCTACTGGCAGAACCTGCACCATCGGCCTGTTCACCACGGTGTCGTGGAACGACCCCGAGCCGCCCTG
>JBBQXR010000305.1:0-4521 GCA_038209455.1 Acidimicrobiia bacterium | reverse complement strand
GATAGGGACGGGGTCCTCAACGTCGACCTCGCGACATCGGTCCGAACGGTCGCCGAACTCGAACTCGAGGCCGGAGCCCGGACCGGGTGCGAACTGCTGCGAGCGGCCGGATACTCACTCACCGTGATCTCCAATCAGTCTGCGGTCGGCCGCGGGTGGATGGACGCCGCCACGCTCGACGCCGTGAACGACGAGTTGAACCGGCGCCTCGGCGGCGTGATCGACCATTGGTACATGTGTACCCACGCGCCAAACCTCGGTTGCCGGTGTCGTAAACCGGACACGCTGCTCCTCGAGCAGGCCCAAGCGGATCTCCACTTCACCCCGGCGGCGACCTGGTTCGTGCTGGACGCCGGGCGGGACGTCGAAGCGGCGCAGCGGTTCGGATGCCGGCCCGCGCTGGTGCGAACCGGCAAAGGCGTCGCCACCGCAGCCGAGTTTCCCGATGTCCCGGTTTGGGGCGATCTCGAGGGATTCGCACGGTGGCTGACCGGCGGGGGGATCGACCCCGTGACCGAGTCCGCGATCGGCGCCGGAACGCCGGCCGAACCTCAGTTGTAGCGGTTCATCGCGACGGCGATGCCGTCGCGCACGATGGCCTCGACGGCGTCCGCCGCCTGTTCGATGGTGACGTCGATCTCGGTGCGTTCACGCTTGGCGAACTTGTTGAGCACGTGGTCGACGCCCCGCTCCTTGCTCTCGGGCTTGCTCACGCCGATCCGGACGCGCAGGAACGTGTCGGTGTGGAGGTGTGCCTTGATGGAGCGCAGACCGTTGTGGCCGGCAAGCCCACCACCGGCCTTGAGTTTCAATGCGGCGACCGGGAGATCGAGTTCGTCCTGCACCACGACGATGTCCTCGGGTGCGACGCCGTAGCGGTGGGCAAGCAGACGGACTGCGTCGCCGGAGTCGTTCATGTAGGTGAGGGGGATCGCCAACACGACCCGCTTGCCCTCGATCCGCACCTCGTCGACCTGCGCACGTTCTTTGCCCTTCCGGAGGTTCGCGCCGTGCCGCCGCGCGAGGAGTTCGACCACTTCGGCCCCGACGTTGTGGCGCGTCTTCGCGTACTCGGAGCCGGGGTTGCCCAGCCCGACCACGAGGAAGTCGGCCGGCGTACCGCGCCGTTCGCCGCCGCGGCGTAACGCCACGGATTACTCCGAGTCGCTGCCGGAGCTGTCGGCGTCGCCGCCCTCGGCGGATGCCTCGCCGCCTTCGCCCTCTTCGCCTTCGCCCTCGATGTCGTCGAGACCACGCGGGATGGCAACCTGCACGACGAGCGCGTCGGCCTCTTGCTGGATCGTCACGCCCGCGGCGACGGGGAGGTCCGAGACGTGGATCTGGTCACCGAGCTCCAAGGTGGAGACGTCGACCGTGAGCGAGTTCGGAATGTTGCCCGGCATCGCCTCGATGGTGACCGAGAACAGCAGTTGTTCGAGCAGTCCGCCGGCGCGGGCGCCGGGCGCCTCACCCTCGAGGTGGAGCGGGATCTCGGCGGCCACCGCGACGTCGCGGCGGATGCGCACGAAGTCGACGTGGACGAGTTCGTTGCGGGTGGGGTGGCGCTGGATCTGGCGCGCCAGGGCGAGTGCGTCGCCACCATCGAGGTTGAGCGTGATCAGCGTGTTGGCGCCGCTCGCTCCGTGGAGGATGCGCTCGAGTTCCCGTGCGCCGACGAGCACCGACTGCGGGTCGGCCTCGAGGCCGTACACGGTCGCCGGGACCTTGCCCTCGCGGCGGTAGCGGCCCGCAGGACCCGAACCGAGTTCGGTACGGGGCTCGACGTTGAGGGTGATGTCAGACATGGCGCGTCAGATCCTTCGAGAAAGGTGCACAGGAGAGTTGTGCGGTGGAGGCGTGCATTCTGGTCGAGGCGGACCCCCCAGGCCAAACCATCGAGCCCGCGGGGAACAGAACCTCCGCAATAACCGGGGCCGGGTCAGTTGTTGTCGCCGCTGAAGAGCTCCGAGACACTCCGCTCCTCGAACACCGCGGAGAGGGCCTCGGCGACGATGGGAGCGATCGAGAGCACGGTCAGGGCGTCGAAATGCTTCTCGGACGGCACCGGGAGCGAGTTGGTGACCACGACATCGCGGATCGGACCGTTCTTCAGCCGATCCACCGCCGGTCCCGACAACAGGCCGTGAGTGGCGAGGATCGACACCGACGCCGCGCCGCGACTCATCAGCAACTCGGCCGCGCTGACGACCGTGCCCGCGGTGTCGATCATGTCGTCGATCAGGATGCATTGGCGGCCCTCGACGAGCCCGACCACCTCGGTCGCGACCGCGACGTTGTGGGTGCCCTTCGGCCGGCGCTTGTCGATGAACGCGAGGTCGGCGTGGACCCCGTGCCCGTCGAGGCAGTTCGCGAACCGGCGAGCCAACTTGCCGCCGCCGGCGTCGGGCGAGACCACGGTGACCTCGGTCGCGCGGTCGAGCGCGCCGACGAGGTGGTCGGCGAGGAGCGGCACTGCGGTGAGGTGATCGACCGGGAAGTCGAAGAAGCCCTGGATCTGTCCGGTGTGGAGGTCGACCACGACGACGCGGTCCGCGCCGGCGACGGTGAAGAGATCGGCGAGCAACCGCGCGGTGATCGGCTCGCGACCTTCGGCCTTGCGGTCCTGGCGCGCGTATCCGTAGAACGGGCACACCGCGGTGATTCGCCGCGCCGACGCGCGCTTGAGCGCGTCGATCATGATCAGTTGCTCCATGATGTGGTCGTTGATCGGGTCGCAGTGACCTTGGAGCACGAACACGTCGGCGCCCCGAACGTTCTCGCCGAGGCGGCAGTACAACTCGCCGTTGGCGAAGCGCGACAGCGTGACGTCGCCGAGCGGCACGCCGAGGCTGGCCGCGATCTCGTTGGACAACTCGGGATTTCCCGAGCCCGCGAACAGCTGGAAGGTCTTGGTGGGCGTGAGTTCCATCAGTCGTCGTCCTCTGCGCGTTCCCGCTTGGCTGCTTCGTCTCGTCGTTCGGCCCAACCCGCGTCGGGCCGCGCCGGCACTCCTTTTACCAAGGTGCCGGGCTCGACGTCGGAGGTCACCACGGATCCGGCCCCGGTGTAGGCGCCGTCGCCGACGGTGACCGGAGCGACGAGGACCGAGTTCGAGCCGATCCGGACGTCGGCGCCGATCGTGCTGGGGTGTTTGGCGGTCCCGTCGTAGTTGGCCGTGATCGTGCCGGCGCCGACGTTCGCACGGGGCCCGATCTCCACGTCGCCCATGTAGGAGAGGTGCGGGACCTTGGCCCCCTCACCGATCTCCGCGTTCTTGGTCTCGACGAAGGTCCCCACGTGGGCACCCGCCGCGAGATGCGTGCCGGCGCGCAGCGAAACGTACGGCCCGACGGTGCAGCCCGCCCCGATCACCGCATCGCGGGCCACCGTGTTCTGCACCACCGCGCGCTCGTGCACGATCGTGTCGACGAGGCGGGTGTCCGGACCGATGATGGCGCCACTCGCGATCTGCGTGCTGCCCTCGAGGATCGTCCCCGGGAGCAGCCGGACGTCGGGCGCGAGTTTCACCATCGAGTCCACGTAGGTGTTGGCCGGATCGACCATCGAGACGCCGTCGCTCATCCACCGTTCGTTGATGCGCGCCCGCAACATCGCCTCCGCCGTAGCGAGCTGCGCACGATCGTTCACATGACGAGCCGCAGCGGGATCGTCCGCCGCGACCGCGACCACGAGGTGACCCGCCTCGCGGAGCACCGCCACCGCGTCGGTGAGGTAGTACTCGCCCTGCGCGTTCTCGGGGCTGAGCCGGCGCAACGCGGGCGCGAGCAGGCTGCGCCGGAAGCAGTAGATCGACGTGTTGACCTCGGGCAACTCGAGCTCATCCGCGGTCGCGTCGGTCCGTTCGACGATGCGGTCGACCCGGCCCTGGGAGTCACGCACGATCCGACCGAAACTCCACGTCCACGGTTCGAGCTCGGCGGTGACCAGCGTGACCGCGGCATCGGCCTCTCGATGGACGGTCGCCAGCCGGGCCAGGAGTTCGGGCCGCACCAGCGGCGCGTCGCCCGGCATGATGATCACGTCGCCCTCGAGGTCCGGGTCGTCGGTGAAGGCAGTGAGCGCGACGCTGGCGGCGTCGCCGGTGCCGCGCTGCACCTTCTGGTCGACGAAGACCACCGGAACCTCGGTGGTCACCTGCTCCTGCAGGGTCTTGGTCACGCGCTCCGCGCCGTGACCCACCACCACCACGATGCGTTCGAGCGGCAACGCGCCCAGAGCGTCCACGACGTGGAGCAACATCGGGCGCCCGCACAGCGGGTGCAGGACCTTCGGGGTCGCCGATCGCATCCGTGTGCCTTCGCCGGCGGCCAACACCACTGCCGCCAGCGGCCGATACCCACTCATCGCATCCCCTCTTGACCCTCCGGGTCGGGCCGGTCGGGCCCCACTCGGCGCGAGCAACGCCGGTTCGTCGGGTACACCGCCTCGCTCATCGCATCCCCTCGTGACCCTCCGGGTCGGGCCGGTCGGGCCCCACTCGGCGCGAACAACGCCGGTTCG
>JBBQXR010000304.1:0-4530 GCA_038209455.1 Acidimicrobiia bacterium | reverse complement strand
GGTTCTGGCAGCGACCGCTGCGCGACCGCATGGTCGACTTCGCTGCGCTCCGAGAGCAGGCCGCGTTCATCCCCGTCGATCTCGCCAGCCCGATGGGGACCGTCGATCATTTCCAGGCGGTGATCCGCCATGCGGAACTGGTCGAGATCAGCCGGCAACCCGAGCGCTTCTGTTCCGGTCAGGGCTCGATCTCGATCCAGGACATGCCGGCCGAGGCCCTCGAGTACTTCGGCTCGTTCATCGCCATGGACGACCCGCGCCACGCCCGCCTCCGCGGGATCGTCGGCCGTTCGTTCACGCCTCGCCGCCTCGAGCAGGTCGTCGACTCCGTCTCCCAGATCTGCGCGGCGCTCGTCGACGACATCTGTGAACAGGGCGAGGTCGATCTGGTCGAGACGATCTCGGCGCCGTTCCCGCTGCTCGTGATCTGCGACATGATGGGCATCCCGCGCTCCGAGTTCGGCACTGTGCTCGATGCCACCAACGTGATCCTCGGCGCCGGCGACCCGGAGATCATGAAGGGTCGCGAGCCCGTCGGCGCCCTCCTCGAAGCCGGCATCACCCTCACCGGGTTGATGACCGAGCTCGCGCAGGCCCGCCGGGCGAACCCGACCGACGACCTCACCTCGGCCTTGGTCCACGCCGACGTCGAAGGCGAGTCGCTCACCGACGAGGAGATCGGACCGTTCTTCATCCTGCTCGCGGTAGCAGGCAACGACACCACCCGCACCGCTACCTCACTCGGCATGGCGCTACTCGGGGAGAACCCGGACCAGCGGCGGGCCTGGCAGGAGGACCTCGACGGCTTGGCGCCCAGCGCGGTCGAGGAGATCGTGCGGTGCGCATCACCGGTCACGTTCATGCGGCGCACTGCCACCGGGCCTGCGACCGTCGGCGACAGCGAGTTCGTCGCCGGCGACAAGCTCGTCCTCTTCTACGGCGCCGCGAACCGGGATCCGCGTGTGTTCGACGATCCCGAACGGTTCGACGTCCACCGTGGCGCGACTCCGCACGTCGGCTTCGGCGGGGCCGGACCGCATTTCTGTCTCGGCGCGCACCTCGCCCGTCGCGAACTCAGCATCGTCTTCCGTGAACTGCTCACACGGCTCCCGGACATCACGCCGACGGCCGAGCCGACGTACCTCCAGGCGATGACGATCCCGCTGGTCGGAGGAGTCAAACGGCTCCCGGTGGCGTTCACTCCGACCGCACCGAGGAACGGGCGCCACCACTGATCATCACCAGCTCGCGCGATCATGGCTGACCCGGTGGTCCGCGATCAGAGGAGCCCGCTATGCAGCGGTTGAGCGGAATCGACACGGCGTTCCTGTACCTGGAGACGCCGACGACACACATGCACGTGCAGGCGGTCATGCTCCTCGACCCGTCGACGGTTCCCGGTGGCTACTCGTTCGCCAAGATCCGGGCGCACCTCGCGGCTCGGTTGCCGTCTCTCCCGGAGTTCCGGCGCCGGCTCAAGCACGTGCCGTTCGATCTCCACCGGCCGGTGTGGTTCGACGACCCGGATTTCGACCTCGACTACCACCTGCACCACATCGCCGTTCCGCCGCCCGGCAGCCCCGAGCAGTTCGCGGACATCGTCGGTGACATCGCCGGTCGCCCCCTCGACCGGACCCGACCCCTGTGGGATCTCTGGGTGATCGAAGGCCTCGAGCCCGGCGGCGCGATCGCGGTGGTCGCGCGGATGCATCACGCGACCATCGACGGCGTCTCCGGGTCGAGCCTGATCACGAGCATCCTCGACGTCGCGGCGACGACGCCGGAGGTCACGGCCGTCGACGATTGGCAACCCGAACCCACACCGTCCGATTTCTCGATGGTGCAGTACGCCATCGTCTCGCGGTTACGGCGGCCACTCCCCTACGCATTCGCACTGACGGTCCCGGACCTCGTCCGCAGTGCCGTGGGCATCACGCGGGTGCGTCGCGATTCGAGCCTGCCGTCGGGTGGCACCCCGTTCAACACCCCGCTGACGCCGTGGAACGCGCCGTTGACTGCGCACCGCAGCGTGGCGTTCGCGTCCGTCCCGATCGACGAGGTGAAGGCGGTCAAGACGGCCCTCGGGTGCACGGTCAACGACGTCGTGCTGGCGACGGCCACTGGTGCGCTCCGCCGCTACCTCCAGTTTCTCGACGCCCTCCCGGACCGGCCGTTGATCGCGTCCTGCCCCGTGTCGGTGCGCACCGACGACACCGCGCACATCGACAGTGCGAACAAGGTCTCGTCGATGTTCGTGTCCCTCCCGACCCACCTCGAGTCCGTCGAAGATCAGATGACGCACATCAGGGACGCGACCAAAGGCGCAAAGGAGGAGCACCGAGCGATGGGCGCGCGCACCATGCTCGAACTCGGAGAGCTGGCCGGGCCGTTGAGCTTCGGGCTCGCGAGTCGCCTGCTCGGGGGGCTGGCCAGCCGCGGCACGGTGCCCATCAACCTGGTGATCTCCAACGTCCCCGGTCCGCCGTTCCCGCTCTACCTCGCCGGCGCGCGGGTGGTCTCACTACTCCCGCTCGGACCGCCCATCGAAGGCGCCGGACTCAACGTCACGGTGATGAGTTACCTCGATCGCATGGACTGGGGCTTCATCGCTTGCCGCGAGCTCGCACCCCACCTGGCGGAACTCGCCCACTTCGTCGAGGCCGCGCACCAAGACCTGTGCACCCTGGCCGGGGTGTAACGCAGCCACCGTCCCGTCCCACGCCACACCCGGCTCATCGGCGAACCGGCGAACTCACACCGCCCTATAGGTGATCGGGAGGTGCTTGGGACCGGAGATGAACGTCGACGGGAGCCACTCGGTCTCGCCTGCGGGCCGGAGGTCACCGAGCCGCGTCAGCAGCTCGCGGAGCAACGAACGGATCTCGACCCGAGCAACGTGCGCGCCGAGGCAGAAATGTGGTCCCCCGCCCCCGAACGCGATGTGATCGTTCGGCGTGCGACCGAGATCGAGCTCCCCGGCCGTAGGACCGAACGCCTCCTCGTCGCGGTTCGCGGACCCGTAGTACATGACGACCTTCTGGCCCGCGGCGATCGGCATCCCGCGGAGTTCGGTGTCCTGTTGTGCAGTCCGGCGCATGTAGACAACGGGACTCACCCACCGCAGCAACTCCTCCACGGCCGGTGCCATCCGAGCGTCGAGGTCGTGTGCGAGCCACGCGAGTTGATCGGGGTGCGAGAACAATGCGTCCATCCCACCGGCCACGAGATTACGGGTCGTGTCGCCGCCGGCGTCGATGAGCAGCAGGAAGAAGAGGTTGAAGTCGATGACGTCGAGCTCGGCACCGTCGACCGTCGCGTGCGCAATGAGACTCGCGAGGTCATCCGTGGGTTCGGCCCGCCGCGATTCCCACACGCCGTTCGCGTAGTTGAACATCTCGATCACCGCGTGCATCCCGGCACCGGCCGCCTGACTCTCCGGCGCGGCGTGGATGGCTTCGGTGAGTTCGTAGAGCGCGACACCGTCCTCGTGGGGGATGCCGAGCATGTCGGCGATCACGTAGGAGGGCATCAGCCCGGCAACGTCGGTGACGAGGTCACACGCCCCGGCGTCGGCCACCTGGTCGATGATGAGCCTTGCGAGCATCTCGATGCGCGGCCGCATGGCCTGGGCGACCTTCGGGATGAACTCGCGGGCCACCACTTTGCGCAGCGCCGAATGCCGCGGCGGATCTGTCATGAGCATCATCTGGTGATCGCCCAGGCCCATCGCCTCGTCCGGGATCAGCACTCCCGCCGCCGACGAGAACACCGCCGGATCGCGCCCCACCGTCCGGACGTCCGCGTGACGGGTGACCGCCCAGAAGCCGTCGCCACCCGGTTCCGGGTGCCAGTGCACCGGATCGTGCTCGCGCAGCCAGTCGAACTGATCGTGCGGTTGGCCGTGGGCAAACGAGCTGGGCGATACGAGGTCGATGTCCGTCACAGTCCTGAGTCTGCCCGCATTCGGTGCGGTCTACCGGGAGGTGATCTGCCGGCCCGCCGGAGCAGCCGTCACTCCTCGGGGCCGCCCGGATCCTCGGCGCCCGTACGCTCGTCACGCTCGGCCCATTCCAGGAGCGGCGTGAGATCGAAAACCGCGTCGTCGATTCCCGCGTGCAGATCGCCGAGCTCGGCGAAGCGGGGTGGCACCGTCGCGATGGTGAAATCGCCTGGGTGAGCGTCCGGGACCTCATCCCATCGCAACGGGGCCGAGACCAACCCTTTCGGGTTGCCGCGCACCGAGTACGCGGCGGCGATCGTGTGGTCCCGCGCGTTCTGGTTGTAGTCGACGAAGACGAGGTCGGGTTCGCGGTTGCGCCGCCACCATGCGGTCGTCACATCGTCGGGCGCCCGCCTCTCCACTTCGCGCGCGAACGCGAGCGCCGCGCGGCGCACGTCGGAGAAGCCGTGCGACGGCTCGATGCGCACGTAGACGTGCAACCCGTGTCCGCCGGACGTCTTGGGCCAGCCGACCGCACCGATCTCGTCGAGCACCTCGTGCACGACGCCGGCGACGCGTCGGACCGTGCT
>JBBQXR010000303.1:0-4530 GCA_038209455.1 Acidimicrobiia bacterium | reverse complement strand
TTCTGGCGCGTCCGCAAGGACGGCGGGATCTCCGGACCCCTCTAGGTCGAGGGGAGGATCAACTCATGGCCGACGTACCCGAACATCTCCTCAAGCGCAGCCAGGAGCGTCGCAAGGCGCTCGGGCTTCCGGTCGAGGGTGAAGAGGCGACTTCCGCGGACGCGCCCGAAACTCCCGTTGCGGAGGAAGCCGCGCCCATCGCTGCGGCTGCCGACGCCGGTGCCGGCGACGCCGCCAATGGTGGTGGCGCCGGTGGCGACGCGATCACCGAGGACAAGGGCGGCATTCCTGCGCACCTCCTCGAACGTTCGCGCAAGCGCAAAGCCGCCCTCGCGGGCGGCGGTGGCGGCGAACCGGCTGCGGCCGGCGCCGGTGGTGGCGTTGCCGCCGCGACCGCGGTTGCCGCTCCCGCGCCGACGAGCAGCGGCCCGGGTGGTCACACCCAGCGGCTACTGACCGTCGTCAAGTCGGGCTCGATCCAACAGGCCCGGGCCGAAGCCCAGGACAAGGTCCACGTGTGGCCTCACCTCCTGGCGATCGAGCTCGCGTCGATCCTTTCGTTGACGGCGTTCATCACGATCTTCTCCGCGCTGGTGAAAGCTCCGTTGCTGGGCCTCGCCGACGTCAACGCGACCCCGAACCCGTCGAAGGCGCCGTGGTACTTCCTCGGTCTGCAAGAGCTGCTGAAGATGTTCCACCCCATGGTGGCCGGCGTCACCATTCCCGGCGTTGCTCTCGGCATCTTGGCCATCACGCCGTACGTCGACAAGAACCCGTCGAACAAGCCGACCGATCGCAAGTTCGCGATCATCATGTTGACGTTCTTCCTGATGATGTGGGCGGTCCTCGTGATCATCGGCTCGTTCTTCCGGGGCGAAGGCTTCAACTTCGTCTTCCCCTGGAACAAGGGCATCTTCTTCGAGTTGTAGGAGCTCCTGGTGCTCGTCCCGATCGTCATCGTCCTCATCCTCGTGCTCGCGGCGGTCTCCGTCGTGATGCTTGCCAGCCGCGCCCGCAGTGCATCGACCGGTGGTCTGTCACGGGAGACGCGTAGCCGCGACGCGGGCTCGACCGACATCGTCTCGGCCGAAGGAACGGCCACGTCGTCGACCGAGCTCGAGGCGACCGGACGGGCCCGTTCCGACGAGACGCGCTCGTCGTCGTTCGGGGGGCTCATTCGTCGGCGCCGGGGCGAGGTCGTCGAGTACGAACCGGTCGACGAAGAAGAGATCGGCGTCAGCCGGCGGCAGTTCCTGAACCGGGGCGTGCTCATCGCGGTCGGCTTCGGGCTCGCGGGCTTCGCACCTGCGATGCTGGCGTTCCTCTGGCCCTTGCAGGGTCTCGGCGGCTTCGGCGGCACCGTCAACATCGGCAAGCTGCCCGACATCCTCGCCGCCATCGACGCCCAGCAGAAGCCGTTCTACGCGGCCCAGGCCCGGGCCTACGTCGTGCGCTACCCCAAGGACAGTGCCGCCGCGCTCGCCGCGGCCAAGAAGATCTACAAGCCCGCCATCTTCACCGACATGTCGAGCCTCGGGATCGTGGCGCTGTACCAACGGTGCGTGCACCTCGGCTGTCGCGTCCCGTTCTGCCAGACGTCGCAGTGGTTCGAGTGCCCGTGCCACGGCTCGAAATACAGCCGGGTCGGAGAGAAGAAGGCCGGCCCGGCGCCGCGTGGTCTCGACCGCTTCTACGCCACGCAGTCGGGCGACGGCAGCATCGTCGTCGACACCGGAAACATCTACCTCGGCCCCCCCATCGGGACCAACACGACCAACCAGAACGCCGAGGGCCCTTTATGCGTGTGACCTCGGTGCATGTGAAAGGCAACCGTTCGTGATCGCCGCGATCTGGAAGAACGATCTCCGCCACTGGCTGATCTGGATCAACTTCGCCGTGTTCGCGACGTTGATCGTCTACGTGCTCCGCTCGGTGCTCTCACCGAAGCGGAGTCCCAGCGAAGACAAGACCCCGGCGAACCTCACCCAGTTCCTCGACGACGAGGACCTCGAGAGCCGCCGGCTCGAGCGCGTTCAGGGATGGGCGTTGATCTTCGCCGCCATCTTCGCGATCGCGCTGCCGATCTACTGGCTGCGCGAGCCCACCCGTCAGCACCAGTCGACGAACTACTTCGACAAGAACGCCGTGGCCCGGGGCGCGACCTTGTTCGCGAACTCGTCCAGCACCGCATACAGCGCGGCGACCTCGCTGCAGTGCGCCAACTGCCACGGCAACAACGGTGGTGGCGGCGTGGCCCCCACGTCGATCAACGGCGTCAAGGTCAACTGGAAGGTGCCGCCGATCAACACGGCGGCGCTGCGGTTCGAAGAGGACACCGACTGCCTCAGTCAGTCGCGCCGACAACCGAACACCATTTGCGATATCAGTGACATCCTCACCTACGGCCGGCCGGGTACGCCGATGCAGCCGTGGGGTGTCGTCGGCGGCGGGCCCAAGAACGACCAGTCGATCGCCGACCTGGTGCAGTACATCGAGTCGATCCAGATCTCGCCGAAGAAGTCGCAGCAGCAGGAGACCGACGCGCTCATCGCCGCCCGATCGGACGACCCGAAGGCGACGTGCCCCGAGTACATGACGTGTCCGGGCATCGAACTCGCGAACGCCAAGGCGGCCCTCGCCACCGCCCGGACCGCGCTCGACGCCAAACGCAAGGCCGCGCTCGTCGTCCTCGGCGGGGTGACCGAAGACGACGCCGCGCTCACGACCCAGTGCACCGCGCTGCAGGACAACGCCGACAAGAACGCGACCCCGCTCACGGGAGGCGCGTTGAAGAGCGCGGTGGCGTGTGGCGACTATCTCACTGCGGTGACCGCCGAGAAATCGGCGCAGGCCAACGTCGACTGGTCGAAGAAGTGGAAAGCGGAGCGGGAGAACGTGACCGACGGCCAACTTCTCTTCGAGTTGAACTGTGCCCGCTGTCATACCAAGGGCTGGTCGAGCTTCGATCCGACAATCCCACCCGGGACCCCGGGCACGGTCAGTAGCGTCGACCTCCTCGGGCTCTCCGGCGGCGGTGGTGGCAACGGCGGCGGTATCGGCTTCAACCTCCGCGACGGCGGCATCATCCGCCGCTTCGGCACCGACGCGGTCGGCGGATTCCAGGCCCAGGCCGATTTCGTCAGCATCGGGTCGGCACCGTTCAAGCCGTACGGCAACGCCGGTATCGGTTCCGGGAAGATGCCCGGTTTCGCGGAGACCCCGACCGCGGCGGCGCCGTTCATCGGGGCCATGCTCACGCCCACGCAGCTCAAACAGATCATCTACTACGAGCGGTACTGCATGGGGTCGACGACCTACACCGGCGTGAACCCGGTCTGTGACACGGCCGCGGGTGGCGGCGTCGGTCCGCAAACCCCGGCCACCACCACGACCACCGTGAAGAAGGGGTGACGATGGCTGGTCTGCACCTGTTGCTCGCCGAAGGCGGCAACAGCCTCTGGAACCCCACGATCATCGGTGTCCTCACCGTGTTGTGCGCGGTTGGCCTCTTCTGCGGCTCCACGTACCTGCTGCTCGGCACCAACCTCGGGGCCCGGCTCGGGTTCCTCGTCGCCGCAGCCGGCCTCTCGGGCTTCCTCGTCCTCTTGACCACCCTGTGGCTCACCACTCCCGGCAACGCGACCGGTAACAGCGACCTCGACCCGCCCCACGGCAACTCGGCTGCGTGGAAGGTCGTCGAGGTCGTCGACAACCCTGCCGACTCCAAGATCGGGCCCGTACGCGAACTGCCGACCAAGGGCCGGGCCGGAACTCCGGACCTCCTCAACCAGGTGAAGCCGGCAATCGACGCGGCGATCGTGCCCGTCGCACCCATCGCCGGAGTCGAGACTCGCGCACAGCCGTTCGCGACGCTCAACATCTCGTCGTCGACCGACTACCTGCTCACGTTCCCCGGCTCCCGGTCGTACCAGTACATCGACAAGACCGAGAACTTCTTGTGGCACCGTCACCGATACGCGGCGCTCGAGATCTGCCTCGCCCGGCTCGACGTGACCGGGTCACCGGCGACCGACGCCAAGGGCAACCCGGTGTGCGACCCGCTGAAGGCAACGCACTTCGTCGTCGTCGGTTACAACTACGGCTCGGTCCGCAAGCCGGTGGTCTTCTACTGGTTGTTCTCGCTGCTGTTCTTCGGACTCTCGGTCCTCGGCCTCCACTGGTGGGAGAAGGACGAGCGGGCCCGCAAGCGCGCCGCGCTCGCCCCCGTGACCGTGTCGACATCGAGCGAATAGGGAGACCACGATGGTCATCGCCCAGCAACTGATCGACGCGAGCAAGGACGGCGGCGCCGCGTTCATCGCGTTCTCGATCATGGTCTTTTTGTTCGCGGGATCGCTCTTCTACATGGACCGCGTGCGCCAAAAGCGCGAAGACCGCAACAAGTAGCCCGAACGGCAGGCGTTAGGCCGAGGGTGCCGCGACTGCGCTCGCAGCGACGGCGGCCGCGGCGACGGTCTCGTCGATGTCGGCGTCGCTGTGCGCCAAGCTCGGGAAGAGCGTCTCGTAGCC
>JBBQXR010000302.1:0-4536 GCA_038209455.1 Acidimicrobiia bacterium | reverse complement strand
GAGCGCCGACGGAGTCACCCTCACCCTCGACGTGGCCGTGGCCGCCGACGCCACGCCGTTCACCGATCGCGACCTCACGGTCCGGAACCCCGCCGGGTTCGGTTTTGCCGACGGCATGCGCGCCGGCTGCATCCGGATTCTGAACTGAGCCTCGCCCGACGACCCCAGTAACCTCGCTCGGATGTCCGCCTGGCCCCTCCACGTCGAGATCGGTGAGGTCGGCCCGCGCGACGGCCTGCAGAACGAGAGCCCGGTCCCGATCGCAGATCGCATCCGGCTCATCGACGCCCTCGCCGCCTCCGGCTTGCGGCGGATCGAGGCGGTTTCGTTCGTCTCACCGAAGGCGATCCCGCCCATGGCCGGCGCCGGCGACGTGATGGCGGGGATCACCCGTCGGCCGGGAGTGACCTACCGGGCACTGGTCCCGAACGTCCGCGGTGCCGAACTCGCCCTGGCTGCGGCGGTCGACGAGATCGAAGTGGTCGTCAGCGCCAGCGAGACCCACAACCGCAAGAACGTGAACCGGTCGGTCGCGGATTCGATCGCGGCAGCCGCGGAGTTGACCGCGCTGGCCCACGACGCCGGGACGCCCGTCGAGGCGATCGTGTCGACCGCGTTCGGGTGCCCGTACGAGGGCGACGTGCCCGAGTCACGCGTCGCCGAGTTGGCTGCGGCGTTGCGTGACGGCGGTGCCAACCGCTTGAGCTTCGGCGACACCACGGGCATGGCCACGCCGCGCCGCGTCAACACGCTCCTCGACGCGTTGGACGCGCACGGGATCGCGGGCGACGGGATCTCGCTGCACTTCCACAACACGCGCGGCACCGGGCTCGCCAACGTGCTCGCCGCGATGGAGCGGGGCGTCGCCCGGTTCGACGCATCGATCGGCGGCCTCGGCGGTTGTCCCTACGCGCCGGGCGCCACCGGAAACATCGTCACGGAGGATCTGGTGTACATGCTCGAGGACATGGACGTGGGGACGGGTGTCGACCTCGACACGTTGATCGACTGCGCGCATCTCGCACAGGACATCGTCGGTCGTGAGTTGCCCGGCCAGGTCATGAAGGCCGGCCCCCGAACGAGAACGGTGGACGCATGAGCGCCGAAGAAGTCGCGAAGCGGACCGAGCGTGCGCTCGCCGGGAACCTGGAGAAGGATCGCGCCAAGTTGGCGGCGGCCAACAAGTTGTTCGTACGCGACCGGATCGCGTTGCTGCTCGACGCCGGTTCGTTCGTCGAGGACGCGTTGCTCGCCAATGCTCTGGCCGACGATCTGCCGGCCGACGGTGTGGTCACCGGCACCGGCCGGATCGACGGTCGCCCGGTCTGCGTGATGGCGAACGACCCGACGGTGAAGGCCGGCTCGTGGGGCGCCCGGACCGTCGAGAAGATCGTGCGCCTCACCGAGACGGCACTGAAGCACGAGTTGCCCGTCGTCTACCTCGTCGACTCCGCCGGTGCGCGCATCACCGACCAGGTGCAGCTGTTCCCGGGACGTCGTGGCGCAGGGCGGATCTTCGCCAACCAGGTGCGGCTCTCGGGGCGGGTGCCTCAGGTGTGTTGCCTCTTCGGTCCGTCGGCGGCCGGCGGGGCGTACATCCCGGCGTTCTGCGACGTGGTGTTCATGGTCGAGGGCAACGCCTCGATGTACCTCGGATCACCGCGCATGGCGGCCGAGGTGATCGGTGAGGAGGTGACGCTCGAGGAGATGGGCGGCGCCCGCATGCATGCATCGGTGAGCGGCTGCGGCGACAACCTCGTCGCCGACGACGAGACCGCGATCGTCGGCGCACGGCGTTGGCTCTCGTACCTCCCCACGTCGTGGCGCAGCGATCCACCGGCGGCGGCCGCAACCGGCCCGATCGGCAGCGCGAAGCCGATCGCCAGTGTCGTCCCGCTCGAAGAACGCCGCGCCTACGACATCCGCAAGGTGATCCACGCGCTCGTCGACGAGGACTCGTTCTTCGAACTCAAGCCGCTGTTCGCCAAGGAACTCGTCACCGGCTTCGCCCGACTCGACGGCGAGGTGCTCGGCATCGTCGCCAACAATCCGTTGCATCTCGGCGGGGTGTTGTTCAAGGACAGCTCAGACAAGGCGGCGCGCTTCATCTGGCTGTGCGACGCGTTCAACGTGCCACTGCTCTTCCTCGCCGACGTGCCGGGCTTCATGATCGGCAGCAAGGTCGAGCGGGAGGGGATCATCCGCCACGGGGCGAAGATGATCACCGCGGTCGCCGAAGCCACCGTGCCGAAGATCAGCGTGATCGTGCGCAAGGCCTACGGCGCGGGCCTCTACGCGATGTGCGGTCCGGCGTTCGATCCCGATGCGTGCCTCGCGTTGCCGAGCGCGCAGATCGCGGTGATGGGTCCCGAGCCTGCGGTGAACGCGGTGTACTTCAACAAGATCCAGGCCATCGAGGACGCCGACGAGCGGGCCGCGTTCGTCTCCGAGAAGCGGGCCGAATACGAGGCCGACGTCGACCTGATCCGCCTCGCCGCCGAGTTGGTCGTCGATGCCGTGGTCGAGCCTGACACGCTTCGCGCCGAACTGATCGCCCGGTACGCGTTGGCGCGTACCCGCACCCGCGACGACTTCCACCGTCGTCACGGCGTCCCGCCGGTCTGAGCCGCTCCACTCATGCCGTGGTGCACGGAATGCGATCGGTTCCTCTCGCCGCCGTCGGTCACCCCAGAGGGCACCTGCCCCACGTGCGGGCGTCCGGTGGAGGTGGGCGACGTTGCCCGGGCCGCGGGGGACGAGGAGCCGCTCCCGCCGGTGCCCTGGCACCTCAAGCTCCTCGCGGTGGCGATCGTGATCTATCTCGGCTTCCGCCTCTTCCAGGCCCTCGGGTGGATCTTCTCCTGAGTGGATGGGGGACGCCAGAGTGGGGTGCGTAGACTGCCGCACTTCATACGGGCTGTGGCGCAGCTTGGTTAGCGCGTCGGTCTGGGGGACCGAAGGTCCCGGGTTCGAGTCCCGGCAGCCCGACCACAAGAACCGCAGGTCAGAGGTCTACGAGCCGGTCGGCGACAGCGTCGCGACCGGCTCTAGTCCGCGAAAAGTCCGCGAAAAGTCCGCGGCAGCTTTTTGGAAGGTGGCTTCGAGACCCTGCGCGAGGGCCTCGTCGATTGCCGGCAGCAGGTGCCCGTACTGGTCGAGCGTGACCGTGATTGAGGAGTGTCCGAGTCGCTCCTTGATGGCCATGGGGTGCGCGCCTTGGGCGACGAGCAGCGCGACGCACGTGTGGCGGAGATCATGAAATCGGAGCGATGTGGACAGGCCTGATCGCTCGACGGCCGGACGGAAGATGCGGCGGTAGAAGTTGCTGTGCCGCATCGGCCCTCCGCAACTGTCACGGAAGACGAGTCCGTCTGGTCCCGTGATCGCCTGGTGCTCGCCGAGTAGGTCGGCGAGGAACCGCGGAAGTCGCACGGTGCGCCGCGCGTAGGTCTTGGTCGCGCCGAGGACGAGTGCACCGTGTACCTCGGCGTAGGACTCGACAACGTCGACGGTGCCTTGGAGCAGGTTGACGCGACTCCATTGAAGCGCGCCGATCTCGCCGGCCCGCAGTCCCGTGTACGCCGCGAAGAGCAACAGCGTGCTGTGTTCGGGGCCGATCGCTTCTGCGAGTTGGACGACCTGCGGCGCGGTGAGGAAGAGCATCTCGGTGCGCGTCGGCCGGGGGAGTCGCACCCCGACGCACGGGTTGACCTTGATCGCGCCGCCTTCGACGGCCGAGCTCATCACGGCCTTCATGGTGTTGACCACGTTCTTCACGGTGCCCGCGCCCATTCCGGATGCGACCAGGTTCGCGACCCACGCCTTCACCGCGGGTAGGTCGATGTCCGAGAGGCGCGTGTGTTCCCAGTAGGGGAGCAGGTGCTTGTTCAAGATGCTCTCGTAGCCGGCGCGCGTCTTCGGCTTGAGATGCACCGCTTCGGCCTGCCACTGCTTCGACCACGTCTTGAACGTGACACGACCGCGCGCCGGGTTGACGTGAACACCCGTCGACAGGTCGACGCGCACTGAGTCGAGCCATTCCTCTGCGTCGATCTTGCGCGGGAAGTGCTTGGCATGCTCGGCTCCGGCCGGGTCGCGATATCGCGCCCGCCAGCTCCCGTCTTCGCGCTTCTTGATACTCGCCATGAGCGTCCTTCGCTTCGATCCTGGGTCGTGAGCGCCCGTGGAGACGGAAACGCCTCTCTGTGTCCAGCCCGACGTGATCGGCGGAACTCCTGATGCAAGGCGCTCAGCGGGCGTGCGCGAGGTCGCTGCGCGCATCGGCGAGCGACGAGTGTGGGGCCGCAGGATACGGAGTCGGGCGATGCCGCGCCATCAGTCCTCACCGACATGGCGACGATCACGGTGTTGGTCGAGCCAACCTTCGACGTCGTGGGTTCGGTAGCGCACGTGACGGCCGACGCGGATGCCCGTCGGTCCGTCGTGTTGGGATCGCCAGCGGTACACGGTCGCGAGCGGGACGCCGAGGTACTCGGCGAGCTCGACCGGGCTGAGGAGGCGAGGAGTGGTCCGGCT
>JBBQXR010000301.1:0-4563 GCA_038209455.1 Acidimicrobiia bacterium | reverse complement strand
CGATGGCGATCAAAATGGCAATGATCAGCACCACAACCATGAGCTCGATGAGCGTGAATCCACGCTCGTCCTCGCGCCGCTCCCGCAGGTTCGTCAGCATCTGCTGCATGTGAATGATTCTCCTGTTTGGGTTCGGTTCGATGAGTGCCGGTCCAAGCCAAAACGTGCGTCCCGCTCAAGGGATGAATCGGCTGAGAATCCGTCGCGCTTGAACGGTCGTTTGCCGACGGCGACGAATCTGATCCGTCCGGCCCGGCGGTTCGCGGACGCGAAGCGGCCCGCGGGAATCCCGCGGGCCGCAGCGCAGTGCTTGGGTGGAGCTGGTTACCAGGTGGCGGCCCAGGCTGGGGTCGCTCCGGCAACGGCGTTGGTCGTCGTAGGCACGGTTGCGCTCGTCGGCAGGGTCATACCCGAAGTGGTGCAGGTGGTGGCCGTGGTCAGGGCAGCGAAGACCGTCCCCGGACCAGTTGCGACGTCACCGATCACGTAACACGTACCACCGTCGGACTTCGCCGCCATGACGATCGCCGTCGCGTTCGAGAGGACCGAAACGCTCTTCGGACCGGTCGAAGTACCCGCGGTGAACGTGAGGCTCGGCTCCGCTGCGAGCAACGCCGCAGGCGTCGCACCGGCATACGAACTCTGGTCGGTATAAATCCCCTTCGCGTTGGTCAGGGCGTTGCGGAGGCTCGACTGAGCCGCCTTGTCCTGGGCACGGGTCTTGGCACCGAGGAAGGTCGGGATGGCGATGGCGATCAAAATGGCAATGATCAGCACCACAACCATGAGCTCGATGAGCGTGAATCCACGCTCGTCCTCGCGCCGCTCCCGCAGGTTCGTCAGCATCTGCTGCATGTGAATGATTCTCCTGTTTGGGTTTGGTTGATATTTGATGGTGACGATCCGATTGATCGGGTGACCTCCCGAAGCGTCCTGATATGCATCGGCGACGGCCAGATCGACTGAAGGACTGATTAAAATTTAGGTATTGCGGCCCAGAATCGAGGCGGGCGCGCGGAATCACCCCGCGCCGGAATTCGAGGATTCGCTACGGTTCGACCTGTATGTGGGCTCGCCTCGTCGCCATCACGGTGGTCGTCGGCGAATGGATCCTCGATCGACTCGATCGACTCGTGGCCCGGGCATCACTGATCGGCACCGGGCCCCTGTTCGATCCGGAGGAGTTCGCCTGGACCCGCGCCCTCGAAGCCGGCTGGCCCCGGCTACGCGTCGAACTCGACCAACTCCTCGAACGCCGCGACGAGCTTCCGAACTTCCAGGACATCTCGACCGATCAGGCGACGATCACCGACGACGACCGCTGGAAGACGTACTTCCTCTACGGGTTCGGGCACCGGTCGGCGGCCAACTGCGCGCGCTGCCCCGAGACCGCGAAGCTCGTGGCGGCCGTGCCCGGACTCCAGACCGCGATGTTCTCGGTCCTCGCGCCCGGCAAGCACATCCCGGAACACTGCGGGCCGTACCGCGGACTCATCCGGTACCACCTCGGGCTGAAGGTCCCGTCG
This sequence comes from Acidimicrobiia bacterium, assembly GCA_038209455.1. Taxonomy (GTDB): domain Bacteria; phylum Actinomycetota; class Acidimicrobiia; order IMCC26256; family JAENVU01; genus JAENVU01. The sequence continues at coordinate 3,037 of JBBQXR010000301.1, read as the reverse complement.
GCCACCGACCGGTGCCGGATCCGCATCGGAGATCGGTTCGCGACCTGGTCCGAGGGCGCCAGCCTGATGTTCGACGACACGTACGAGCACGAAGTGTGGAACGACACCGACGAGGAGCGGGTCGTGTTGTTCCTCGACGTGGTCCGGCCGCTGCGGTTCCCGATGAACCACCTGAACGCGCTCGTGTTGCGGGTGATGGCGATCTCGCCGTTCGTCGCGGACGCCAAGCGGCGTCAGCGCGATTGGGAGAACCGGTTCAACGCGGCTGCGCCACCGCCCGCTCCGCCGACCACCGTTCGTACGCAGCGGCCCGACGCAACTTCCCGCTCGTCGTCCGCGGAATGAACCCGGCAGGGACGAGTTCGAGGATGTCGACTGGCAGGCCGGCGTCGGCGAGCCGGGCGCGGCTGGCGAGCACCGCCTCGTCCGCCCGACTGGTCCAGCGCGACTCTGCGAGTACGACGACCCGCTCACCGGCCTCGGTCACGTCGGCGAACGCGACGACCCGGTCGGGCAGGAGCCCTTCGACCCCCGCGAGCGCGAGTTCGAAGTCGGATGCCGGCACCCTGATCCCGCCGCGGTTGATCATCTCCTTCTGCCGGCCGACGATCACCACCTCGCCGTCCACCATCACCGCCGCATCTCCTGTGTGAAGCACCCCGGACGCCACGATCGCGGCCGAAGCCGTGGGGTCGTCGAGGTAGCCGTCCATCAACGCCGGGCTGCACACGAGCAGTTCACCGGTCTCGGAGACGCTCGTCTCGATCCCCGGCAGCGGCGGCCCGCAGGACACGAGCCGGTGCCGACCGACCTGGACGATCCGGTACGGCGTCCCGGCCGGATTCGCCGAGACCGCGAGTGTGGCTTCCGCGAGCCCGTAGGTGGGGCTGATCACCCCGGCTGCGAGCCCGCTCGGCGTGAACGCCTCGGTGAAGCCGTCGAGGACATCGGGCCGGATCTGCTCGGCCCCGACGAGCACGTGACGCACGCGCGACAAGTCGACCGATCCCGGACGACGGAGCTGGCGGCGGGTCACCAGCTGGAGCGCGAACGGCGGCGCGACGGCGATGGTCACGTCGAGCTCGTCGACGAGCTGGAACCAGCGACCGGGACTCCGCAGGAAGCTGGCCGTGGGCCAGTGGTACAGCAGCGCGCCCTGATAGATCGCGTTGATCATCGTGCCGATGAGGCCCATGTCGTGGAAGAGCGGCAACCACGACAACCCGATGTCGTCGGGCCGAAGCTGCCAATGCTCGCCGATCGCGGCGAGGTTGGCCAGCACCGCCTGGTGCCCGACCAGTACGCCCTTGGGGTCGCCGGTCGTGCCGGACGACGGTTGGACGAACGCGTGAGGCGCGGGATCCCGGAACGGCATCGGGTTCCCGGCCGTGCCGTCGACGGCGACGACCGGGGTCGGCGCCAACGCAGCCGCCATCTCGATCGCGGCGGCGCCGTCGGTGAGCACGGCGCTGATCCGGAACCGTCGTATCCGGTCGTGGAGCATCGTGCGCCAGGCGTCTGATCCCACGGTGCCGGCGACGCCGAGCGGCACGGGAACCGCGCCGGCCGCGTGCGCACCGAAGAACGCCTCGCAGAACGCGGCCCGGTCGTCGGTCAGGACCCCCACGTGGTCGCCGTGGGCGACCCCCAGCCGCGCCAGTGCACCACCAACCCGCGCCGCACGGTCGAGCAGGTCGCGATAGGTCCAGGCGTCACCGGTGTCCACGAAGCGGAACACGTCCTGGTCGCCACGCTCGTCGGCGCGGGCGATGAGGAGTTCGGGGAGGTTCGAGATCGTCATCGGGTGGAGGCATCCACCTCGGCCACGAGCGCGGCCACCAACCCGCCCACCGACGTCACCTCCGCGAGCGCCTCCTCACGGAAGACGACGTCCAGCCGGTCCTCGGCCTCGAACACCAACTCCATCACCTCGAGTGACGACAGCCCGAGCGTCGCGAGTTCCAGGTCGTCGGTGACCATCGCGGCGCCGACGCCGAGCGCGGTTGCGAGTCCCGGAATCAGGACCGCGCGCACCGCCTCGTCTGCCGCGCCCGTCACGCTCACGGAGCGACGACCCGGGCGAACACTTCGAGGCAACGGTCGACGTCGGCGTCGGTGTGCGCAGCGGTGGTACTCAGCCGGAGGATGGCCTCGCCGCGCGGGACCGCAGGGAAGACGCCGACGTTCACGTAGATGTCCTCGTCCATGAGTGCGCGCCACGCGTGGGTCGCCGCCCATTCGTCTGCGACCCGGACGCCGACGATCGCCGCCGCGCCGCCCGTCGCCGCAAACCCGGCATCGGTGAGGCCGCGTGCGAGCCGCTGCGCGGTGGTCCGCACCCGTTCGGCCCGCCACGGCTCCGCAATGCAGATACGCACCGCCGCCAATGCGGCCGCGACCGCCGCCGGGACCGCGGACGCCGTGAAGACGAACGGGCGCGCGTGGATCCGGAGGTGCTCGATCACGTCCCGGTCACCGGCGATCACTCCCCCACACGAGGCGAGCGACTTGCTGAAGGTTCCCATCACGAGATCGGCAGGCGGATCGATGCCGGCAGCGATCCCGGCTCCCTCGGGTCCGAGCACGCCGAGCGAGTGCGCTTCGTCGATCAGCGTGCGCGCGCCGGCGGCGCGTGCGATCTCCACCACGCGGCCGACGTCGACCGCGTCTCCGTCCATCGAGAACACGGAGTCCCAGACCACCAGCGTCGGCGCGTCGAGGCGACGCAACTTGGCCGCGAGTTGGTCGAGGTCGTTGTGGCGCACGGTGACCGCCCGGGCACCCGAGAGTCGCACCCCGTCCTCGATCGACGCATGGTTCCGCGCGTCACCAACGACGACGTCGCCTGGGCCGCACAGCGTCGAGATCGTCGCGAGGTTCGCGAAGTAGCCGGCAGTGAACACCAATGCCGCCTCCCGTTGCATCCAGCGCGCGAGTTCGGACTCCAACTCGAGGTGGAGATCGAGGGTGCCGTTCATCAGCCGGGAGCCGGTACATCCGGTGCCGTACCGGTCGACGGCATCGCGCGCCGCGGCCA
>JBBQXR010000300.1:0-4576 GCA_038209455.1 Acidimicrobiia bacterium | reverse complement strand
CCTCGTGCAGGGGCTCCTGCTGGCCGAGGCCACCCCCGCAGCGGTGGGCCGCGCCTACTGGATTGCCGACGCGGAGCCCTACGAGCTCCGTCATGTGCTCGCCACGGTCCGTGAGGCGCTCGCCGCGGAGGGTCAGGCGGTGTCGGGGGGTCAGCCGCGCGTGCCGCGTGCAGTGGGTGTCGTGGCCGAGAAGGTCGACGGATTTCTCCAGGGCCGCGGCAAGTACCTCCAGGCGGTACACGTCCTCGGTGAGTTGAAGGACACCATCGCCTGCGACATCACTCGCGCCCGCACCGAACTCGGGTACGACCCGCAGACGTCGTTGCTCGACGGCATGCGCACGAGCATCCGGTACTGCCTCGACCACGGAGAGATCCTGTGACCCGCATCGTGATCACCGGCGGCGCGGGCTACTTCGGGTCCGTCCTCACCGACCGGGCTCGCAAGCAGGGCCACGAGGTCGCGGTCTTCGACCTCAACCCGCCGGAGGATCGCTCGGTCGAGCACGTGATCGGTGATGTTCGAGACGTCGACGCTGTTCGAGCCGCATTCGTCGGTGCCGACATCGTCCTGCACAACGTGGCCCAGGTGCCACTGGCCAAAGACCGGGAACTCTTCTGGTCGGTCAACGCGATTGGCACCGCGAACGTGCTACTCGCGGCGCGTGACGCGAAGGTCGGCAAGGTCGTGCACACGTCGTCGAGCGCGATCTTCGGGATCCCCGACCACAACCCGGTGGTCGAGACCACCCAACCGAAGCCGTTGGAGGCCTACGGCAAGGCCAAGCTCGAGGCCGAACACCTCTGCGCCGACGCAATCGGCTCCGGCCTCGACGTTTCCATCGTGCGACCACGCACCGTGCTCGGGCACGGCCGGCTCGGGATCATGGCGATCCTGTTCGAGTTCGTGGCCGACGGTGCGCCGGTGTTCGTGCTCGGCTCGGGCGACAACACCTACCAGTTCGTCCACGCCGAAGATCTCGCCGAGGCGGTACTTCTCGCGGCGATGCGACCTGGTCCCGAGATCTACAACATCGGGTGTCGTGACTTCGGCACCATGCGCGAGACCCTCCAGGCGCTGGTGGACCACGCCGGGACCGGTTCGCACGTGGTGTCCCTGCCGTCGAAGCCGGCGGCCATGGCCATGCGGGTGCTCGGGCAGTCGTCGCTCGTGCCGTTCGCGCCGTACCACTGGCTGCTCTACGGCGAGTCCCTGTGGTTCGACGTGACCAAAGCCGAGACCGAGTTGGGCTGGGAGCCCACGTACTCGAACGCGTCGGCCGTGATCGACTCCTACGAGTGGTTCCTGCGCAACCGCACGACGCTCGGGGGCGAGGGCAAGAGCCACCACCAGTCGCCCGCGAAGCTCGGTGTGCTCAAGCTCGTGAAACGCTTGCCCCTGTAGAGATGCCAGAGAGGTAGGCGTCGGCATTGCGCGCCGCGATGGCCATGATCGCGGCCTGCGGGTTCACGCCGGGCGCATCCGGGAGCAGGGACGCGTCGTTCACGTAGAGGTTCTCGGTCTGCCACACCCGGCCGAAGCTGTCGGCGCCGGTGCGGTCCGCCGCCTCGCCCATGCGGACCGTCGACGTGAGGTGGACCGTCATCAGTTTGGATCGCGCCCGGGTGAGTGCGTCCCACCACGACCCCAGGCCGTCGCGGTCGGTGACGATCGGTCCTTCGGTGATCGAGGGGAACAACTCCACTGCGCCGGCTGCGAGTAACACCTCGCCGAGGTGCACCAACCCCCGCGCCAAGCGGCTCATGTCGGCGTCGGTCATGTGATACGTGACGAGCGGTGCCCGGAACCCTGGCATCGCCTGGACCCGTCCACTGCCCTGACTCCGGATCGCCGCGTAGTACACGACGATGTCTTCCCATCGTTCGATGACCGTCTCGAGTTGCTCCGGCGCGGCATCCGCGATGGCGAGCGCTACCTGACCTCGCCGGCTCGCCGATCCACCGATGGTGAGGTACGGCGCGAACTCGGTGACGCGATACATCGGGACATCGTCGTGGTCGTAGGGCTCGGTGAAGCGCGCCGCGACCTTGACCGTGGGGTGGAACTTCAACCCACCGCCGATGTTGCGACGGAATCCGCTGCGCTGGAGGAGCGCCGGCGACTGGATCGCACCGCCGCAGACGAACACGTCGTCGGCCCGGATGCGAACCGATTCCTTCGAGCCGTCGGGAAGCGTGATCACCGCGACCGCGCCGGTGACCCGATGTCCCTCCCGTTCCAGCTTCACGATGGCGCAGTCGGGTTGGATCACGGTCCCGGCGGCGACGGCACGCGGGATCATGGTGCGGGACATGGTCTGCTTGGTGCCCCGTCCCTTGTCGTCGTACGCGAAGACCCGGGCGAACTCCACGCTGCGCCATCCGAGGGCCGTGGCACCACGACCCAGGGCCTGGGACGAGGCGGGTGGTTCACCCGGCACAGTGGAGACGGTGATCACGTCCTCGATCTCGGCCGCATACTTGGCGAGAGTGCCGTCGTCGAAGTCGGCGATGGCGTAGGTGTCTCGCCATTCGGCCGCGAGGTGGTCGGGGAGGCGGTGGTACAGACCACTGTTGATCTCGGTGCTGCCACCGACGCACCGTCCCTCGGCGAATGCGATCCCGGGGTTCCCGAGCGCCGCGCACGCGCCCTGGTGGCGGTAGCGGGCGGTGAACTCGTCGAGCGAGAACGGCACGTGCGCGTCGGGCGCGTACCAGGGGCCTTCCTCGGCGATGAGGACCGAGCGGCCGGCCTCGGCCAGCCGAGCCGCAGTGACCGAGCCGCCGGCACCGGATCCGACGATCAGCACCTCGGTGTCGATCGTCCTCACGAGGCCGCCTTTTCGTACTGGGCGAAGATCACAAGCGAAGCGAGCAGTTGCGGATACTGGCGCACTACCCCGATCGGGTTCCGTTCGAATCCCGCCAGTGCAGCCCGGATCTGCTCCGCCGACGGGTTTCCCAGGTAGCGGAGTCGCACGTAGGCGCCCAGGCCGACCGACTCCACCACCACGCCGAGCCGGAGGTGTGCGGGCATCGCTCGGAACGACGAGTCGACGAACTCACTGATCGCTCCGCCACTGCGCTCGTCGTCGGGTCCTGCGAGTGCCGCGACGATGCGTCGTTCCAACCACAACATGAGCGTCGGATCTTAGAACGCCCGTCCCGCGCGACGAGGCTCCCCCAACGTGGGTCAAAAACCCACGCTCACCGTGGGTTTTTGACGCACGTTGATGAGGGCGACGATGGCGGTGGCCGCGCCGATGAGGATGGTGGGCTCGGCGCCGATGCGGAAGCGCTGGTTGCCGTAGGTGACCACGGTGGCGATCACCACGCTGATCAGCGCGGCGAACAGGGGCCACACGCGAGCCTTCCGTCGGACGAGGAGGAACAGGCCCACGGCCGCGAACGGATAGAGGACCCATTCCGCGTCGGTGCCGGCCCGTTCCCATGATTCGGGCCGGCCCTCGAGGGCCTCGAGCTGGATCTGCTGGCCGGATCGGAACACCCCGAAGGTGCGCAGGACGCGGGCCGCTACCACCTTGGGCAGGTCCCCCGGGTGGTCCCGGAGAAAGTCCAAGCCCTGGCGGCGGGCGGTGGCGGCGGCCGTGGCCTCGTTGAAATGGGGCTGGCTGCCGTTGAAGCCGGTGAAGCACTGGCCGCGTCCGGCGTCGCCCGTGCCGAACGTGGAGCGCCACGAACCCAGGAATGCGCCCGAGTACGTCAGCCCACAGTTCGCACCAGCCAACGCGGTGCCGAGGTTGTTCGAGACGGGTACGAAGGCGTGGAACGTCGACTGATTCCGCGCCGTCCAGGGAACCACGACGACCGCGACCGTCGCGAGCGCGGCCGCCGCCATGTCGATCCGGCGTCCGACTGCCGCGGGCCGTGCCGTGACGGCCAGCGGGACGATGAGCAGGAGCGCGAGGACCCCGGCCTCCGCCCGCGTGAGCACGCCGAGGCCGAGCACGAGGCCGAGCACGAGGAACCGTCCGGTGCTCGGTCGCTCGCGTACCCGTCCGGCAAGCAAGAGCGCGAGGGCCACCAGGAACCCGAAGATGGCTTCGCTCATCAACGTCGCTTCGGGCAGGAACATCATCGGTGAGACCGCGGCGAGGCCCGCGGCGACCAACCCGACGCGCCGGCTGACGATCTGCCGGCCGATCAGACCGATGAGCGCGACGGTCCCGGTGCCGAAGCACGCGAGTGCCAGCCGTTGCGCTTCCACGCTGCGGAGACCGACGCGGGCGACGAGCGAGAGGACGAACGGGTGGAGCGGGGGATACTCCGCGGTGGGGACGACGAGGTGGAAGCGCACGAGGTCGAACGGGCGGATGTAGCCGCGGCCGTCGGCCAGGTGGTTGGCGAGCAGGTGGTACGCGCTGGCGTCGCCCAACTCGGGCACATGCGGATCGACGAGGACGATCACCATGATCCGCACGAGGAGTGCGCCCCCGGTGATCACGGCGAGGGCGCGCAGGAAGCCGCGGTTCGCGTCCGGGTCGGTCACGGTGGTCAGCGCGACGGGAACCGCCGAGGCTTGCGCGCGATGGCGAACAACACGGGAGTGGTGGAGA
>JBBQXR010000299.1:0-4582 GCA_038209455.1 Acidimicrobiia bacterium | reverse complement strand
GGCGAGTGCGCCGAGCGTCCACTCGCCGGAAGCGCGACGTCACACGCTCCTTCGTCGTCCACCGCGATCGAGTCGAGCCCGACGGGCGGCGTGAGGCCGGCGGCGGTGACGACGAGTCGCGGCGCGACGAGGTCGCAACGGCGTTGCACCTCGGAAGGCGGAGTGAGCCCTCCGCAAGCGGCGATCGAGGCTCCGAGCGACCACGTCGCAAGCGTTGCGACGATCCACGACGGCGAGTTCCACGAGTAGACACCGACCACGTCGCCCTCGACCACCCCCTGATGCGCGAGCGCATCGGCCAGTCGGCTGGCCGCGCCGTGGAGGTCCGAGTAGGTCCGTGTGCGGCCGTCGGGTGTCAGGACGAACGGCGCGTCTCCGTCGAAGCGCACCCGGTGGGCGAACATCTCGGGAACCGAGACGACCACGCGACCGGCTGCGACGGCCTCAGCGCTCACGTTGCTCGCTCGCGCGCAGGGTCTGGTTCCAAGGGATGTCCCGGTCGACCGACGGTTCCCGCGGCAGCCCGAGCACCTTCTCGCCGAGGATGTTCCGCTGCAGTTCCGAGCTTCCGCCGGCGATTGTCGCAGAACGGATGCGCAAGAAGCTGTACTTCGTGCCATCGGCCCATCGATCGCCTTCCTCGTACGCCTGGGCGTTCATCCCTTCGAGGTCGAAGGAGAGGTTCTGGAGTGCCTGCGCATTGTGGCTGTTGTAGAGCTTGAGGATCGACGTCTCCTGACCCGCCGGACGTCCAGCGCGTCGTTGCGCGTCGATGCGCTGCCTCGTCCACCGGGTGATGCGATCGCGACTGTACGCAGCGACCATGCGTTGTCGCAGCTGCGGGTCCTCGACGTGGCCGTAGTGCTTCATCAGCGCGTCGATCGAGCGTCCGACGGCCATGCCCGGGCTGGCCGAACCCTCTCCCCCGCCCGCGCCCCGCTCGAACGTCAGCAGGCGGCTGGCTTGCCGCCAGCCGTCGCCGACCGGCCCGAGCCGGTGCGCGTCGGAGACGATCGCCTCGTCGAAGAAGACCTCGTTGAAGAACTGCTCGCCCGTGATCTGCTTGAGGGGACGCACGTCGATGCGATCTGGTTGGTTCATGTCGATCATGAACATGGTGATCCCCTGGTGCTTTGGCACGTCTGGGTCCGTCCGCGCGAGCAGGATTCCCCACTGCGACCGCTCGGCGTGGCTTGACCAGACCTTCTGACCGTTGACGTGCCACTGGTCGCCATCGCAGACCGCACGGGTCGAGAGACCCGCGAGGTCGGACCCGGCGCCGGGTTCGCTGAAGAGCTGCACCCAGATCTCGTTCTGCTTCAGGATCGGCGGGAGGAAGCGCTGTTTCTGCGCTTCCGTACCCCACCACAGCAACGCGCGCGACACGTTGAGGCCGAGCGGGTTGTCGGACCGCGGGACCTTGTACTTGCGCAGGACGTTGTTCACCACCGCCGATCGGTCAGTGTCGAGACCGAGGCCTCCGTGCTCGAGGGGCCAGTGCGAGAAGAAGTAGCCGACCTCTCCGAGTCGTTCCCACCACTCCGAGACGTCGAGGTCGGCTCTCGCAGCCGCGAGGGCGGGTGCGTCGTCGTCGTCGATGGCCTGCACCCACACGGCTGGGAGGTTGTCGCGGATCCACGACTCGACCTCGGCGGCGAGGGCCTGGTCGGTAGCCGGCAGTGCAGTCGTACGCAAGTGGTGCTCCCTACCGTGTCATTCAGGCGAGCCGAGCCGGCCCGTGCTCACCGCGGGAGGCCGAGGATGCGCTGCGCCACGATGTTCTTCTGGATCTGCTCGGCCCCGCCGTAGATGCTCGCCGCTCGCGAGTAGATGTAGCGCTCGCCGGCACCTCGGTCGGCTCCGGTGATCGCGGCGGCCTGCGCGACGTCGATCTCCAGGGAGCCCAGCGCCTGCTCGGCGCGGATCATGAGCAGCTTGTCGACCGACGACCCGGGTCCAGGCGGCTCACCGATGCTCCGCTTCGACAGACTTTCCATCAACCGGAGTCGGCACGCCTCGACGGCGACCTTCGTCGTGGCGTACTTGGCCGCGATCGCTGCATCGTCGTTCGCGTGCACCGCGAGCCGCGCCAGCTCGGACTTCCACGTAGCCACGACACCGATCTCGGACGGCCCGCGTTCGTAGGAGAGCACGGTGTTCGCCAACGCCCACCCTTCGCCCTCGTTGCCGAGGCGGTTCTCCTCGAACGCCTCGGCTCCGTCGAAGAACACCTCGCAGAACCGCTCCCCACCCCACGACTGCTTCAGCGTCCGCACCGTGATCCCTGGGGTGTCCATCGCGATCACGAAGCACGAGATCCCCTTGTGCTTGGCGATCGCCCGGTCGGTCTTGACGAGCACCATGCACCACTCCGCGAACTGCGCACCGCTGGTCCACAGCTTCTGACCGGTGATCCGGTAGCTCGATCCGTCTCGCTCCGCGTACGTGGAGATCCCGGCCAGGTCGGACCCGGCGCCCGGTTCGCTGAACCCCTGACACCATTGAGACTCGCCCTTCAGGAGCGGCATGAGGAACCGCTGGCGCTGGTCATCGTTCCCGAACAGCAAGAGGGCGCGCCCGAGCCAGCCGAGCGGTCCGACCGAGTTCGGGATTCCGGCGACGCCGAGCTCCTCGTTGATGATCGCCTCGAGCAGTGGGCTCTGCCCTCGACCACCCCACTGCTCCGGCCAGCTCAGCCCGAGCCAGCCTCCCGCGTACAGCTCGCGATGCCAGGACATCCGGAAGGCCTGCTCGGCCACCGAGTCACTCGAGTCGGGTACGGGTCCGGGATCGTTGCTCTGCAGCCAGGTACGGAACTCCGCACGAAACGTCGCTTCTTCGGCCGTGTCGTCGTAGTCCATGGCTCTCAGCTCTCTGCAATGTTCGCGTAGTGGACGGTCTCGTCGCCCAACGTCATCCGATCGGTCATCGCCCGGCGCTGGAACAGGTGCACGCGGCTGTCCCACGTCATCCCCATTCCCCCGTGCACCTGGATCACCGCCTCGCACACCTTCTTGCCCGCGCTCGCGCAGTAGGCCTTGGCGAGGTGAGCGGCCCCGGCGGCCTCCGACACCGGTCGGTGGTCGACCGCCCAGGCGGCGTGGTTGACGAGCCCGCGTCCGCCCTCGGTATCGACGTGAGCTTCGGCGATGAGGTGCTGCACCGCTTGGAAGCTGCCGATCGGCACACCGAACTGGATCCTTCCGGCTGCGTGTTCGACGGCCATCTTCACGGCGCCCTGCATCAGCCCGACGGTGTCCGCCGCGAGCATCACCATCGCGGCGTTCTCCCACGCGACGAGCGATTCGTCCGAGAGCGGCGCACCGAGGTCGCCGAGGTCGATCACCGAGGTCGGCTCGCAGGTGCGGATCTCACGGGTCAGATCGAATGACGGAGTCGGTGATCCGACGGCGACGGCGACAAGGCGACGGTCGGCGCCGATCACCAACGCCGCCGCGGCACCGGTGGAATCCCATGCGAGGGCGCCTTCGTGGCGACCGAGCTGCGCGATGCGCGTCAGGCCGGCGTCGAACCCGACCGCGATCCGAAGTTCGCCGGCGACGACTTGCGCGATGAGTTCTGTCGACGCGCCGGCAGCGGCGAGCAGTCTGGCGGGGAGCACCGCGGAGCCGAGGTAGGGAACGGGAGCGATCACGTTCGCGAGCGCGATCGCGACGATCGTGGCGTCGAGGAGGGTCCCGACGCCACCCTGCTCCTCCGGCAGTCCGAGTCCGAGCAGATCGCCATCCGCGAGCCGTCGCCAGGTCTCTGCGTCGTCGAACCGCTCGAGGTCGGCGACGCCGGTCGGGATGAGCTTCTGGGCCTGGCTCGAGATCGAATCGTGCAGCAACAGTTCTTCGTCGCTGTAGAGCGCTCTCATCTCTCCGCCCAAGGACGCGGCGCATCCGCCCCGGCGCGACAGTCACCTGCGTCCCCCAGGATCGGTGGTGGCGCGAGCGCAGTTGCGGTCGCACCTGCCGGCCGCCACGGCAATCCGAGTACTCGGCCTTCGCCCCAGCCCGGGTGGGTCATCGGGGCGAAGAACCCACGGTCGGCGAGCTCCTGCTCCGACGCGAGGTCTTCGGGAAGCACCACGAACGCCGCCGGCACCCCCGCCGCCTGGAGCAACCGCGCGAGATCGCGCCCGTCGCGCTTGATCGTGAAGCCATTGACGGCTTCGTCCAGCGCGTCTTGCGACCGTTGACGTCCCGCTGCTGTCACCCAGCGGCCGTCGGCTGACACCCACGAATCCGGGAGCGTGCTGAGCGCTCTCCAGTGCGCGTCGGTCAGCACGGAGATGGCGACGAATCGCCCATCGCGGGTCCGGAAGGCGCCGTTCGGGGCGAACGGGGGCTGGTGGTTGGTTCCGTCTTCGAACGCGTCGGTGCCGCCGAGGTCGGCCGCGGCCACGAACTCGTTGAATCGTGCGGAAACCAGCTCCGCCATCGAGAAGTCGACGGTCGCACCTTCGTCGCGGCGTGAACCGATGGCCCAGGCAGCCACGATGGTGGCCAGGGCATACGCCGAGATGAGATCGGCCCACGCACGGTCGATCTCGACCGGATCGCCCGCCCGGGTCTTC
>JBBQXR010000298.1:0-4598 GCA_038209455.1 Acidimicrobiia bacterium | reverse complement strand
ACGGCGACGAAGCCGACGATCACGCCCATCACGATGATGACCGCCGGTTCCGCGAGCGCGGTGAGCCGCGCCAGCTTGTAATCGAGTTCCTTGGCGAAGAAGTCGGCCGCGGAGTTGAGTTGCAGATCCAGCGTGCCGGTCTCCTCGCCGACGCGCATCATCTGCGTGGCGGCCGGCGGGAACAGCCCGGTCGCCATGATGGGTCGGGCCATCCCTTCGCCTTCGAGCATCGCGTCCCGAACGTCGGCGAGCGCGGCGGCGTACACGCCGTTGTTCGACCCCTCGATGGCGGCCTGCATCGCTTCCGGCAGCGAGACCCCGGCCTGCATCATGGCGGCGATGATCCGACAGAAGCGCTCGATCACGGTGTAGCGGGCGACCTCGCCGATCACCGGCATCCGCAGGACCAGCCGGTCTCGTTTCAACCGTCCGCGGGGACTGCGGTTGGCCCTGACGAGGAGCAGGACGATCACCACGACACCGAGCGCAAGTGCCCACCACCAGTTCTCGAAGAAGTCGGCGATGTTGAGCAGCACCCGGGTGATGGTGGGCAACTGGGCGTCGAACTCCTTGAAGAAGTCGGTGAACTTCGGCAACACATACGCGACGAGCACGACGACGGTGACGATCGACATGATGAAGATCACGAGGGGGTACGTGAGCGCGGAGCGGATCTTCTGACGGGCCTCGGCGTCACGCTCGATGTAGTTCGACAACTGGTCGAGTACGGAGTCGAGACGCCCGGTGATCTCGGCCGATCGCAGGATCCCGATGTAATACGGCGGGAACACGTCGCGGTGCCGGTCGAGCGCGTCGGAGAACGGAACGCCCACCTGGATCAGTTCGATGGTTTCGGAGAGGATCTCCTGGAGGCGCGTGTTCGACGCCGACTCGCGCACGATTTCGAGCGCCTCCACGAGTGGGATGCCCGCGCGCACGAAGGCCGCGACCTGCCGCGAGAAGTGCATGAGATCGGTGCGAGGCACCTTGCGCTTGGTGAGTTCGATCTCGGTGAACTTGCGCTGCCGCCGGATCTTCTTGACCTCGAGCTGGCGCGCGAGCAACTCGTTCCGCAGACTGTCGACGTTGATGGCGTCGGCCTTGGCACGGACCTTGGCGCCGTCGGGCGCGACCGCGACGTACTTGAACCCCGGCATCGCGAGCCTCAGACCACGTAGAGCGTGCGGAGGACTTCGGCCAACGTGGTCACGTCGTCCTCGACGAGGCTGAGCGCCTGGGTCTGGAGCGGCACCATGCCTTCGGCAACCGCCAGATCGCGCAGCTCCTGGTAGGTGGGTTGGTGGACCACGAGTTGCTTCATGGCGTCGCTCACCCGCAGCAGTTCGTAGACGCCGATGCGGCCCTGGTAGCCGGTCTCGGCGCAGAAGACGCAGCCTTCGCCGTGGAAGAACTCGCGCTTGGGTGCCATCCCGGCCTTGTCCCACATGGCGAGTTCGTCGGGACTGGGCTCGTACGGAACCTTGCACTCCGGGCAGAGGCGCCGTACCAGCCGTTGGCCCACCACGCCGAGCACCGACGACGAGATCAAGAACGACTCGATGCCCATGTCGAGGAAACGGTGGAGCGCGGCCACCGAGTCGGTGGCGTGAAGCGAAGAGAGCACGAGGTGACCGGTGAGCGCCGACTGGACCGCGATGCGTGCGGTCTCGACGTCTCGGATCTCGCCGACGAGGATGGCATCCGGGTCCTGGCGCAGGATCGACCGCAAGCCGCCGGCGAACGTGATGCCGGCCTGCTCGTTGATCTGGATCTGGTTCACGGTGGGGAAGATGTATTCGACGGGATCCTCGACCGTCATCACGTTGATCTCCTCACGGTTGATCTGCGTGAGGGTGGCGTAGAGCGTGGTGGTCTTGCCCGAGCCGGTGGGCCCGGCGCACAGCACCATGCCGTACGGCGACCTCGTCATGCCCTCGTAGATCGTGAGCGTGTCGGCTGGCATCCCGAGGTCGCGCAGACTGAAGAGCGCACGCCGCTTGTCGAGGATCCGGAGCACGCACTTCTCACCGTTGACCGTCGACGTGGTGGACACGCGCACGTCGAGCGCCACGCCATCGACATCGGCCTCGATCTGCCCGTCCTGAGGGCGGCGGCGCTCGACGATGTTCATGTTCGCCATGACCTTGATGCGGCTGATCAGCGCCGGACCCATGCCGGGCGGCAGGTTCAGTACCTCGTGCAACGCACCGTCGATCCGGTTCCGGATCCGCACCCGGTCGGGCATCGGCTCGATGTGCACGTCGGAGGCGCGCTCGCTCACCGCCTGGGAGAGGAGCAGGTTCACCACCTGGACGATCGGGGCCTTCTCGTCGACCTGTGCCGCACCCGTGTCGCCTTGTCCGGCCCGGCGCTGCTCCTCCCGGGCCTGGAACACGCGGACGTGCTCGTCGACGTTGGCGGTGGTGCGGTACGCGACGTCGATGGCGCGCTGGATCTCGCCAGTGCCTCCGACGAAGAGCTTGGCGGGTTGGAGGAGGGTCTCCCGGAGGCGATCGGCAATCGACGGATCGCTCGGGTCGCTCACGACGACGTCGAAGCCGAACTGCGTCCGCCGCAACACCAGGGCACCCCAGGCCCGGGCGTGACTCTCGGGGAGCGTGGCGACCGAGGCCGGATCCGGGAAATGGTGACGGAGGTCGACGACCTCGAGACCGAACTGCTCGGCCAACACTCCGGCGAGATCGCGCTCGGTGAGCATCCGTTTCGTGACGAGGTACTAGCCGAGCCGTTGTCCGGTGGCCGCCTGACCGTCCAGCGCGGCCACGAGTTGCTCGGCATTCAGGACACCCCGGCCCACCAGCAGCTCACCCAACATCCGGGCGTGCTGCCCACGCGCTGCGGCCGCAGCGGCGTCGACCTCGGGCTGGCCGGTCGCGGCGACCACCATCGCCGCGTTCAGGCGGGCATTGCGGGCGGCGACTTGCGCCTGGAGCGCCTCGATCGACATCGACACCTGGGCCTGGACGCCGTCCGAATCGAGGAACTCTTCCTCGCTGACGTCGTCGAATCGGGGCGCGTGGGCAGGCACGTCGACGTATCGCTTCGGCTCATCCGAGCCGTCCTTCCGTGACTTCAATAAGCCCACGGTCTTTCCCTCCACCCGGCCCGACGATCGGCCGAACGACCGAACGTCACAAATCGCCTGCGCAGCGTACGGGCCGGACGGCCCATTCCGCCAGATGAACGACCACGAATCGTGAGATCACGCTCAGGAGGGGTGCGCCTGGCCGGCTCCGGACGCGACGAAGCGGCGCTCCCGACCCGGTGGGGCCGATGCGCCGCTTCGTCAGGTCACCGTAGGTTTCGGTGCTACTTCTTCTTCTTCGCCGGTGCCGACTCGATCTTGGCGAGGATGTCCCGGCCCGCGAGGATCAAGAGGTCCTCACCGTCGATCGTGATCTCGGTGCCGCCGTACTTCGAGTACACGACGGTGTCGCCGGCTGCGATGTCGAGCGGGATGATCTCGCCCGACGTGTCGGAGCGACGGCCCGGGCCGACCGCCAGAACTTCGCCCTGCTGGGGCTTTTCCTTCGCAGTGTCCGGGATGACCAACCCGCTGACGGTGGTCTCCTCCGCCTCGGCGGTGCGGACGACGATGCGATCCTCCAACGGTACGAGCTTCATCGGTGGCCTCCTCGACCGGCCATCAGGCCGGAAGTGTGTGTCGAAATTCGGGGTTCCCCGGCCTGCTTCGTTAGCACTCGGGGTATGGGACTGCTAAAGCAAGGTAGCACTCGAGGTATGGGACTGCAACATCGGGTCAGGTCAATCAGAGACCGATCCGGCCGGGGTCGTGGGCAGCTTCAAGCTGGGGAACGCGCCGTCGGCGAGGGCACTCGGACCGTCGGAGCGCCACCGCCACCACGCGGTCGCCGCGATCATCGCCGCGTTGTCCGTACACAGTTCCGGCGGCGGGATGAGCGCCGGACGTCCGGTCCGCTCCCCGAGATCGGCCAACGCGACCCGCAGCGCGGAGTTGGCGGCCACCCCACCACCGACCACCAAGGTCCGGGCTCCGATCGCGTCGGCGGCCGCGTCGAGTTTGCGGGTCAACACGTCGACCACGGCGGCCTGGAACGAGGCGGCCACATCGGCCACGGAACCGTCGGGATTGCGACGCACCTGGTGCAACACCGCGGTCTTCAGACCCGAGAACGAGAAGTCCAGTCCGTCGCCCACCATCGGACGTGGGAACCGGATCGCAGTGGGGTCGCCGTCGCGTGCGATGCGGTCGATGGCGGGGCCGCCCGGATAGCCGAGGCCGTGCAGCCGGGCCACCTTGTCGAATGCCTCGCCCGCGGCGTCGTCGACGGTCTGACCGAGCACCTCGTACTGCGCGTCGCCGTGCACCGCGACGAGCATCGTGTGACCGCCGGACACGAGGAGCACGGCAAGCGGGAGTTCGACCGCGGGATCCTGCAACCACGCCGCGTGCAGGTGACCTTCGAGGTGGTTGACACCGACGTACGGGATCCCGCGCGCGATCGAAATCGCCTTGGCCGCACTGACACCGACGAGGAGCGCACCCGCGAGGCCGGGCCCACGCGTCGCGGCGACTGCGTCGAGGTCGGCGAAGG
>JBBQXR010000297.1:0-4599 GCA_038209455.1 Acidimicrobiia bacterium | reverse complement strand
CGAGGAACTTCACGTGCGCCACCTTGGCCGCGAGCGTGCGCAGGCAGTCGGCCACGAGCTCATCGGCGATGTGACCCTCGATGTCGATGAAGAAGCAGTAGTCGCCGAGGCTCTGCTTGGTGGGGCGGGACTCGAGCTTGGCGAGGTTGAGCCGGCGCGCCGCGAATTCCTGGAGCATCGCGAGCAGCGATCCAGGACGGTCGGCGCGCTGGAAACAGACGATCGTGGTCTTGTCGTGACCGGTCTGGGCGGGGATGCCACGCCCGACGACGACGAACCGAGTCTGGTTCTCCGGGTGGTCCTCGATGTCGTGGGCGAGCACCTTCAAGCCGTTCAGGCGCGCCGCGAGTTCGTTGCCGATGGCGGCCTGGTCGCTGCGCTTCGAGCGGGCCACCGTCGCGGCCGCGTCGGCCGTCGAGTTGGCGGCCACGAACGTTGCGTTCGGCAGCTTCCGCTTGAGGTACCCGCGGCACTGCGCAGCCGCGATCGGGAAGGACAGCACCTGGCGGATGTCGCCGAGCTTCGTCCCCCGCTTGACGAAGAGGCCCATGGAGATCGGCAGGTCGATCTCGCGTTGGATCAGGAGTTCGCTCTCGAACGCCAGCGTGTCGAGGGTGACCGAGACCGAGCCCTCGATGGAGTTCTCGATCGGCACCACGCCGAGTTCGTACTCGCCGCCTTCGACCGCGCCGATCACGTCCGGGATCGATGCGATCGGCACGCGCGCACCGGCGGCCAGGTCAGGCTGGGTGAGGAGCGCTTCCTCTGCGAACGTCCCCGCAGGTCCGAAGAAGGCGACGGGCGGCACGGCGGCAGATGGTAGTGGGGCGGTTCTCCCGATCCGTTCCCATTCGGTTCGGTCGCGGGCCGCTCAAATGCGGCGGATGTCCCGCAGCGCGCGCTTCGGAGCGCGCCGGGGTGGGGTGGAACCTTCACGACCCAGCAACGCGACCACGCGCGCGCGATGGGGGCGGAACGGCTCGAGCAGTTCCAACATCCGCGCGTCGTCGCCTTCACGCTCACCCGCGAGGTTCCACGTCACGAACGTGGGCAGGTGGTAGTCGCCCACGATCACGGCGTCCGGGTCGCCGAACGCGAGTTGGGCCACCATCGTCGCGGTCCACACCCCGATGCCCTTCAGCGCGACGACGGCCTGTTGGAACGCCGTCGATCCCTGCGCGGCGATCCGTTCGACGGAGGCCGCCCGCCGGCACACTTCGCGGATCGTCTCGGCGCGCCGGCGCTCGACGCCGCACGCGTGCCACGCGTACGACGGCAGCGTCACGAGTTCGGCCGGGGTCGGTGGCAGCCGCAACGCCACGGGCCCGGGGGCCGGGCTCCCGTGCGCCCGCACGAGGCGGCGGTACGCGCGGTGCGCCTCGATCGACGTGACCTTCTGCTCCAGGATCGTGGGCACCATCAGCTCCACGGGGTTGGCGGCGGCGGTCATCCGGAGCCCACGATGACGCTGGTGCAGATCGGCGACCGTCCCGGCCGCAGGACAGAACTCCCCGCCGGTGTCGCCCGCGCCGACCAACTCGGGTGCGTGTTCGACCAGCCACGCCGCGCCGGGCCCGAACGCCTCGGTCTCGATCCCGCCGTCGATCACCGTGAGGCGCTGGGTCCCCGGCCCGTCCGGCGTGTGCGTGGCGCGCCACACCTCACGCTGACCGATCGTGATGCACGGGTCGTACGGACCGCGGCGCAGCGGCGCAAGCGTGGACCGCAACTCCACCGGACCGGCGAGCGGCACGACCCTCGGCAGCGAGACCTTCATCGCACGGTGGCCTCGAACGACGCCGACCACGACGCTCCCGCCGCGACCAACGGGTGCTCGCCGGTGACGAGCGCGTTGGTGGGCGCGGTCATCGGTTCGACGCAGCAGAAGGCACGGCCGGCCGGCGCGAACACCTGGCGCCACGGGTACGCGGCGTCGGAGTCGATCCGGAGTCGCCGGTCGCGTCCCGCCAGGATCACGGCTCGCGAGCGGTCGAGCGCATACAGGTCGTCGAACTCGCGGCCGGCGAGAGCAACGGTGGCAGCCGGTTCCGCCATGCGCTCCCCGCTCGGCAGTCCGCGCCGGTCGAGCGCGACGTGCTGTGCCGCCGGTAGCGAGAGCGTCCACGCGTCACGCGGACCGGGCACCCGCCAGTAGGGGTGCCAGCCGAAGCTCACCGGGACCGCGACCCCTCCTGTCGCCGCGATCGTCGTGGTCACCCGCAATCGGCGAGGCGAGACCGCAACCGCGACGGTCAGCCGGTGTGGGAACGGAAACGTGCGCAGCAGGTCGAGGTGAGCACCGAAGTCGAACGTGGCGCGCACCCGTCCCGGACCCACCACGACGTCGTCCCATTCCGCGCGTGCGGTCATCGTGCCGTGCATCGCCAGACCGTGTTCGTCGGTGTGCAGCGCCAGCCCGCGGAGCGACACCGCGCGGCCGGCGGCCTCGTAGGAACGGCGCCCGAGTCGGTTCGCCCAGGGGTAGAGGAGCGGGATCGCGGTGGTGTGACCGTTGCGGTACGCGCCGAGACCTCCGGGCCGGGCCACGAAGTCGAAGTCGTCGACCACGAACGATGCAGTGAGCATGCCGAGCTCGGGGATCACCACCGCGCGCGTCGCATCCGCCCTGATCTCCACGGCGGCGGCACCGTTCCAGATGACCACGCGCGCGGCGCGGTCTCCGACCGCGCTCATCGACGCGGACCGACGAACCGCACGCGCCGGACGGAATGGTCGGCCTGCTTCTCCACCACCACCGCCGCCTGGTCCCGGGTCGGCAGGATGTACTCGGCCAGGTTCTGGCGGTTGACCGCGCCCCACACCTGGTGGGCCATCACCCGCCGGCCGGCGTCGTCGAGGCCGGCGAAGTTGTCGTAGAAGGTGCCGGGAGCCGCGATCGCGCACAGATGCACGAACCGCTCGACGTACCAGTCCTCGATCACGGTTTCGGGCGCGTCGATGTACACGGTCAGGTCGAACAGTTCGGGGAAGCGCAGGACGTTCACGCCCTCCACGATCACCACCGCCGCATCCCGTAGTCCGTGCGCGTCGCCGGGCACCACGTCGTAGATCTCGTGCGAGTAGACGGGGACCACCACGCCCTCGGTGCCGTGGCGGACGGCGGTGAGGAACTCTCGGATCGCGGCTTCGTCGTAGGACTCCGGGAACCCCTTGCGCATCAGCAACCCGCGCCGTTCGAGCTCGGCGCCGGGGAGCAGGAATCCGTCCGTGGTCACGATCTCGGTGGCGATCGGATCGAGCAGGGCGGCGAGCCGCTCACTCGTGGTCGTCTTGCCCACACAGACCGCGCCAGCGATGCCCACCACCACCAGGCGTCCGGCGTCCGCCCGTACGAGCTCGCGGACGGCGTCGACGAGCGGTTCGTACCCCGGCGTGTGCATCGGCGGATGGTAGAGCCCGGTGGAATCCGCCCCATTGACGCCAGTTCGGGGGGTCCGGTGAGGGAGAATGGGGGGAATGCAGACGGCCTCGCGTCGTTCCTCGGCGCGCCCCAACTCCGATGACGTGCTCGCTCCCGGCGAGCCGGCCGCCGGCGCGCCCACGAGCACCCGCCTGCGCTATGTGCCCGGATTAGACGGGTTACGGGCGATTGCGGTCACAGCGGTGCTGCTGTACCACGCGGACATCAGCTGGATGGCGGGCGGGTTCCTCGGCGTCGACGTGTTCTTCGTCATCAGTGGCTACCTGATCACGTCGTTGCTCCTCGCCGAACACAAGAGCCGCGGCGGCGTGAGCATCGGGCAGTTCTATCTGCGTCGGGCCCGCCGGCTGCTCCCGGCCCTACTCCTGCTCCTCGCGACCGTCTCGCTCTTCACCGTGATCTTCCTCCCCGACGAGATCCGGTCGCTGCGCGCCGATGTGGTTGCCGCGCTGGGGTACGCCACGAACTGGTGGCAGATCTTCCAGCATCAGTCGTACGTCGCCGCACAAGGTCGGCCGCCCCTGCTCCGCCATCTGTGGTCGCTCGCGGTGGAGGAGCAGTTCTACCTGCTGTGGCCGCTCATCCTCGTCGGCATGTTCAAGATCTGGAAGGGCCGACGACTGCCGATGCTCATCGCGGTCGGTGTCGGCATTGCGATGTCGTTCACGACGATGCTCGTCCTCTCGCTCTCGCACAACTTCGCGATCGACGATCCGTCGCGCGTGTACTTCGGCAGTGACACCCGCGTGTTCACGATGCTGATCGGTGCTGCGCTCGCGATGGTGTGGTCGCCCTCCAATCTGCACGACACCGTCCCGCGCCAGGGCCGCATCGCGCTCGACAGCATCGGCGGCGGCGCCCTCGCGGGTCTGCTCCTCGTCTTCGTCACCGCGAACTACCAGTCGAACGTGCTCTTCCGCGGCGGCTTCCTCGGGGTCGCGCTGCTCTCGGCCGTCGTCATCGCGATCGCGGTCCACCCCGCCTCACGGCTCAGCGGTGCGGTGCTCGGCCGCCAACCGCTGCGGTGGATCGGTGAACGGTCGTACGGGATCTACCTCTGGCACTGGCCGATCTTCATGGTCACCCGGCCCGATCAGGACATCTCGTTCTCCGGGTTCCCGATCGTGGTGCTGCGCCTCGCCCTCACCGTGGCCGCC
>JBBQXR010000296.1:0-4639 GCA_038209455.1 Acidimicrobiia bacterium | reverse complement strand
ACCTCGACACCAAGCTCGACGGCCACTACCCCGTCAACGCCAACTTGCAGCTGCTCATCAACGACGTGCTCGGCGACTCGCGCTGGGACATGACGTACATGGGCATGCAGATCATGATCGAAGGCCTCGCGCTCGCGGCGTTCGGGTTCATGCACCACATCACCCAGGAACCGCTCCTCAAGCAACTGCTCCGCTACGTGATGAGCGACGAAGCGCGCCACGTTGCGTTCGGTGTGCTCTCGCTCCAGGAGTACTACCAAGGACTCTCGGCCGCGGAACTGCGTGAGCGCCAGGAGTTTGCGTTCGAGGCCGCCATCCGCATGCGGGACCGGCTCATGATGCAGGCCGTGTGGGAGCGCATGGGTATCGATCGGCGCACCATCACCGAGACGATGTTCCGGCTGCGCGCCGAGGGCGGCAATCCGTTCCAGGCTGCGCTCTTCTCCAAGATCGTTCCCAACTGCAAGAAGCTCGGCCTCCTCGATGCCGGCGACGGGTGGTTGCGGGAGAAGTTCACCGAGATCGGCGTCATCGAATACGAGGACGCGATGGACACCGGCGAGGAGTACGAACTTCTCGACATGGTGGCCGCCGACCGCGCTTCCTGACCGCTCGTTCACTCACATTCCTGCTCCGCCGCACCCCACACTGCGGTTGAGTCTTCTGCCTCGCCGTCCTTCGCGGGGGTTCGGCCGACCGACGACACGCCGGCACGAGGCGCTGGCATTGCGGACGGTGAGCCGGTCCACCACCATGTCGTCGTTGACCCACACCGCGAAGTCGCCGTCCCCGAACATCGGAACCGAGGAGAGCTCCATGACCGCTACCCAGACCCCATCGGATACGCACCATCCGGTCGTGATCGCCCAGAAGTCGAAGCGGACTGCCGACGTGCAGTTGCGGGTCGCGGATGCGATCACCAAGTTCGCGGGTTCGATGATGTTCGTCTACCTCCACGTGATCATTTTCGCCGTGTGGATGATCACCGCCGAGTCTGACCCGTGGCCGAAACTCACACTGGTCGTGTCACTCGAAGCAATCTTCCTCTCGACGTTCGTGATGATCGGCCAGAACCGCCAAGCCGAGTTCACCCAACGCAAAGCCGATCACGACTTCTTGGAACAAGAAACTGAACTCCACCTCAACACCGAACTCACCAAGACGATTCACAGCCTTGCCGAAGAGATCCATGCCAGCGTCGTGAAACCGGCCACCGCGTAGCCGAACCAACGGTCTTCGTCAATGCGTCACTCCCAGGTGACGTCGAGATCGAGGGCCGGGTGCAGGCGGCTGACGTACTCGTGGCGGGGGATGGCGACGGCGCCCATGGTGGCGAGGTGGGGGGTCACCCACTGCACGTCGAAGAGCGACGCGCCGATCGCAGTCAGCTTCGCCACCGTGGCGACCATCGCCACCTTCGACGCGTCGGTGTCGGTGTGGAACATCGACTCCCCCGCAAAGAGACCGTTGATGGCCACGCCGTAGAGGCCACCGACCAATCGATCCTCCCGCCACACCTCCACGCTGTGCGCCCACCCGAGTTCGTGGAGCCGGACGTAGGCAGCCACGAAGTCGTCGTCGATCCAGCCGTCCGGTCGGCTCGGGTCACCGCACATGCGCATCACCTGCTCGAACGCGGTGTCGTACGTGACCGAGAATCGTGCCGACGATCGTCGCAACGACCGACTCACGTGCAGACCGTCGATCGGGATCACCCCGCGTTCGAGCGGTGACCACCATCCGAGTTGGCGACGTCGCCCGACCCGCATCGGGAACAGACCGGCCCGATAGGCAGCCAACAGTGTGCCCGGTTCGAGGTCCGCACCGACACCCGCGATCTCACCGTCGCCGGCACGCTCGGGATCGGGCAACTCCCACACGCTCGGTGGCGGTTCGACCGGACGCGGCACTCGGAGAGTCTCCCATGCCGAGGCGAGCACGAGGCGGTGCGGTCACGCGGCGCGATCGGCAGGAATGCGCGATCCCGTCCGACCGCGGGTGCGCGTTCGCGTGCCGGGCGCAGCGCGGCCCCGTTGCAAGACAAGCGGGCGCCGCCGCACACCCCAACCGGCCCGTCGCCCCGCCATTGCCCATGCGCCCGCCTGGACGACGACGAACGAAGTGATCTGGCGATACCCGATGAGCTGGAACGGCATCACCCACAGATACCGGAGCGGCTGGCGCTCGATGCGGAGCGCTACCGCCGCCGCCACTACCTGGAGCACACCCACCACCACCCAGAGCACGACCGGAATCGGTGCGCCCGAAGCGATCGCCCAGAGCGCCGCGACGTCGAGGAGCGGCGCCGCAACGGGGACGGCCACCTGGGTCAGCGCCGCAAAGGTCCACGTGACGAACTCTCTCGGTCGACTGCCGGGGTGGGCAGCCATCGCCCGTCGGCGCCACAGTGCCTGGGTGATACCGAACGACCATCGGGATCGCTGCCTCCACAACATCTCCACCGAGGTCGGGACCGTCGTGTCGGCGACTGCTTCCGGCGCGAAGACCACTTTCCAACCCCGATCGACGATGGCCAGCGTCAGGTCGGTGTCCTCCGCCACCGTGGAGCCGTCGAATCCCCGCGCGGAATCCAGCGCCGTCCGTCGGTACGCGCCCGCGGCACCCGGCACCGTCACCTGCACACCAGAGCGGCCGAGCAAGCGGCGATCGAACGCGTTCCCGACGAGGTACTCGAGGCGTTGGGCGGCGCCCAAGACTCCGGACGGACGCGCCACCCGCAGATTGCCGCTCACCGCGCCGACCTGTGGGTCGACGAACGGAGCGACCAGAGCCTCCAGCGCATACGGTCGCAGGACCGTGTCGGCATCGACGGTCACGATGACGGCCCCCGCGCACCTGCCCAGCCCGGCCGCGAGGGCTGCGGCCTTCCCCGCATGCGGGATCGAGACCAGGCGGACCCGAGGGTCCGCGAACGCAGAGACCACAGCGACCGTGCCGTCGGTCGATCCGTCGTCCGCCACGACCACCTCGAGTGCCGGGTCGCGCGCTCACAGACGGCGCGCAGCGTGGCACCGATCGACTGCTCCTCGTTGTAAGCAGCAATCAACACGCTGACCGAGGGTCGGTTCACGCGATCGACCGCGGGCGTACCGCTGGGGTCTCGTCTGCGCTCGCGTTCGAAGGCGAGGCCACCCACCCCCGCCAGGAGGACGCGCACGATCGTCAACAATGCGACTCCGAGCACCAGGAGTCCCACCCAGGGCACCCCCACATCAGTCACCGATACGGCCCAGATGAAGGCACGACCGAACACCTGGTGCACGGCGCCCTGCATCGGCATCACCGAACGAGTCGGGAGCCGAGCGATGCCGCTGACGGTCTCGAACTCGTATCCCTGCTGCTTCAGGGTGCGGATCACGATTCGGAGCGCCGCGACCGTCTGGCTCCGGTTGCCGCCACCGTCGTGCATCTCGATGATCGCGCCCGCTCCGTCGACCGGCATCGCGCGGAGCGCGATCGTCCCAGCACCCGGGTTGGACCAGTCAGTCGAGTCCTGGTCTGCGAGCACCGTCACGTATCCGGCCTTGCCGGCGTTCGCGAGATTCACGTATTGGCGTAACCCGACGTTGGACCAGTCGGTGATGAACGGCGGCCGGAACAGCGACGTCCCGCGCCCGGTGGCACCGACGATCGCGAGTTGGGTCAGGCTCAGGTCGCGACGGAACTCATCCTCCGGTTGTGCGCTGATCTCGAGGTGTCGATACGTGTGGACACCCACCTCCGACCCCTCACGCAGCGCACGTCGGACGAGGCCGGGGTACGCCACCACGTGCTCACCGATCACGAAGAAGGTGCCAGGGACGTGCTCGTGACGGAGGACATCGAGAATGGCCGGGGTCCAGCGGGGAGCGGGCCCGTCATCGAACGTCAGCGCCACATGGCCGGGTCGGGCATGCGCAGACCGAACGTCGTGCTGGCCGATATCGATCACTGAACCAGTGCCCGGAGCCAAGGCCGCGAACCCATCGGAGACGTGCTCATCGCGCGCGATCGAGTCGGCCGTGTAGGCATGCACACTCATTGCGACGACGAGGGCAATCAACGTCGTCGCGGTTGCGATGACCCACCACCGGCCGATGTTCGCCGACGAACGACGAACGCGCTGCGAACGGGTCGCCGCCGGGCGCGGCGAACGGCGCGACCATCGCCACGCGACGAACGCGACCACCAGACCCAATCCACCCAACGTGATGATCGTTCCGTGGTGAGAGTTCGGGAGCGACGGTGAACGCAACGGGGATCGGACGTCGTAGCGCTCGTACGCCGGCAACTTCACCCCGGGCGCGTCAGTCCCGATCAGTCCGGCCGCCAGGATGCAGCCGACGAAGAGCACCGCGGCCGCCGAGATCCCGGCGGCGACTGCTGCCGCGATGCGAGGCCGACGCACGCTCCGGGCCGCGAAGACCGCGTCGTCATTCACGGGTCGTGCCAGCGACGACCCTTCGTACTCCACCGAATCTCGCCCCCCACCGGCTGACCAGGAAGGCGCCGACCGTAGGAGGTCACCCCGCTGGGCGCAAGCGGTGCACGAGGCGGTGCGGTCGGCTTACCGAGCGCCGATGGGCGCGGCGTCGGGGACGAGCGGAGCGGGAAGGTCGGTCTCGCCCATGAGTGCCCG
>JBBQXR010000295.1:0-4640 GCA_038209455.1 Acidimicrobiia bacterium | reverse complement strand
AAGGCCGAACGACGACTGGACAATCGCCTCGGCTGAACTACTGCGGCTCCGTGGTCTGGACCTTTCACTTATCAAGTTCCACTATCAGCCTTGCCTTCAGTTCGGCGAGTACGAGGTCATGTTCGCAACGCCTCTCAAGGTGCAAGCAGGAGACGGAACGCGTCACGGACTCGATCCGATCGAACGCAGTTTGACCTTCCCAAAGTTGGCGGACATTCAGCCTGGGGCCACGACGGCGCCGGTCGGCCTAGGGTGGGCTCGGGCTCGGGAGTGACCAATCCGAAGTGTCGGCGTTGGGGTCCGGTCGGCCGCGCTGGATGTGACAGTCGCCCCTACTTGTCCTCCCGAGCCCACCTCTCCGTGATGCGTTCCATCGCGCGTCCATCGCGCGCGTGCCGCCATTCGCCCCTGTTCGCCACCGGCCGCGAAACCCGCTGACCTGCCCTTATCGTCCGCGGACGTACACCCAAATACGGCCCGGGGGCTTTCACACGGCAGAGGTCGTGGGTTCGAATCCCGCATCGCCCACAAGTTCTTCATTGCTCGCGGCTCGGCCTGCCCTGAGCTGGCTCCCACCGGTGGTTCCGAGCTCGTCCAATGGACGTTTGACGTCTGTGGGCGTGGAATCCGTCCAATGAACGTGTCTCGAACCGGCAGACTCGGGTCGAGCGCTACACCAACTCGCCGTCCCAGAGCAGCACGGTGCTGCCTCGGGCAAACGAGAGGCGGCGGCCTTCACCGGCGGGACCGGTCGGTTGGACCACGTAGGGCCGATCGGCCGGAACCTCGACGGTCGGAGCAGAGACGATGACCGTCCATCGCAGCGCGATCTTCTTCCGGTCGGGAGCCGAGTCGTAGGCCTCGACGAGGCGGGAAGCCGCGGCCCCGACGAATCCCCGGGGATCGCGGATCTCGAGCCCTGCGTACGCAGCGACCTTCACGAGCATCTGGAGCGAACGGGCATCGCTGCCGGAGACGTTCACCGGGCCATGGGCGAGCGAGGCGGTCAAGCGGTCCCGGAGGCCGGACTCGGTGTCGCTGCGACCGACGACCAGCGGTTGCCCGACGAGCGCTCCGAGTCGGGGCGCCCGCTTGCCCCGGCCCTCCCGCTTGCGGAGCACGAGTCCCAGCCCGGTTGCACCGGCGAGCAGCACCCCGAACCCGATGGCCCAGGCCAGCCGGTTCGTCCCCGTCTCCTGTGGGGTGAACGCCTTCGGGGCCTCCGCGACGTGACGGCGAGTTTTGGTGAGCCCGAGCACGCTGGGTCCGGTGTCTGCGCTGGGGAGTGCGGGAACCGATGGGAAGAGCGGCGCGACGGTTCCGGACGGGAGTGCAGCCGCAGTGGCGCGCCGGGCGGCGGCGCGTGCCCGCCGTGCCGGAGAGGACCCGGACGGTGTCGCCTGGTTGAAGGAGTTCGTGCCCGAGGTGGGAGAGCCGCTTGCGCTCCCGGACGCGCCCGGCAGGCGCGGCTTCTTCGCCGGACGCGAGGTCGTCGTGGTCGTCGGGCGCGGTCGCGTGGTGGGAGTCGTCGTCGGAGGCACGGTCGTGGGTGTCGTGTCCGGCGGAGTGGTGTCCGGAGGAGTGGTCGGCGTGGTGTCCGGGGGAAGCGTCGGAAGGGGAAGCGGCGGGAGCGGCAGTGGATCGATCAGCGCCGCACCGGCATGCGTCGATCGGGATGCGTCAGCTGCGAAGCATGTGATGACGACGAAGAACACCGTCAGGAAGCTGACGAGCGCGAACAGCCGCCGCGCACGAAACCGGCCTTTCGGCCGTAACGAGGCACCACGTCCCATGCCTCGGTCCTCCCAAACCGTCACTCCGCCGACCGCACGATGCCGCCTCCCGAAAAGTGCCCGAGCGGGCGGTCAGCCAAACGTCCGCCAGCGTCACACCGTCGCGACGGCAGCGCAACCGGCAAGAACGGTCAAACGGGCCGACCTGCGAGTTGTGCCATCTCGAACCAGTTCTCCACCGCACCTTCGAGCGCGACGACGCGCCGGCGCGCCTCGATCAGGTTCTCCCGCGCCGCCCCCAACTGGTGGCGGGCGCTCTCGATGTTGCATCGCAGCAGCTCATCCACGGTCATGGAACTCCGAGGGCGGGCGACACGGCGTTCGGTGGTGATCAGATCGTTCATGGGTTCCTCGATGCGCGGCCAGACCGAAGTCGGGCGAGGTGGGGGGACTCCGAGAACGTCACGGCGCCGGTTCGAGTTCCCGGACGGGGTCGCGACGATCATCAAATTTCGGGAGCCGCCCCGCGATGGCAGCCGGTGCGTGACCGGTAGAATCGGCAGCTCTCAATCGACCGTTGTGGGCCCGTTTGCGCCACCAGCGACGAACCGAAGATGGGTTTTGCATGCGTGTTGGTCCTGGGAAACGGACGGTCCTCAGCCTGGTCGTCGTCGGCGCGCTCGCCACGATGTCCCTCGGTATGGCGGCTACCGCCGGAGCCGTGAACGCTTCGGACCCGCTCGTCCAGCCATCCACGCCACCGACGCCGCAGATTGCGGACGATCGTTTGGTGGTCACCGTGGTGCCCGGCACGTCGGTCGCCGCGGGGCAGGCCATCGCAGACCATGCCGGCGCACGCCTCGAGACCCGGGCGGGCGACACGCTCGTGCTCGCACCGAGTTCCGGAATCCATGCATCGTCGACCCTCGCCAGTGATCCGCAGGTGCGGACGGTCGAGCCCAACTACGCGATCCACGCTGCGTTCACACCCAATGATCCGCTGTTCCCCGACCAGTACGGCCTTGCCGACGCGCAGCCCGGTGGCATCCGCGCCGAGGCGGCGTGGAACGGCAGCCGGGGCTCGCGTGATGTCGTGGTCGGTGTTCTCGACAGTGGGATCAAGACCAACCACCCCGATCTTGCGGCGAACGTGTGGACCAACCGCGTCGGCGTGAATGGCTGCTCCTACGGCACCCACGGCTGGGATGCCTTCGCCCACACCTGCAACCCGATCGACGACGAGGGGCACGGCACCCACGTGGCCGGCATTCTCGGCGCGGTCGGCGACAACGGCATCGGCGTCAGTGGCGTCGCCCCCCGCGTCTCGATGATGAGTCTGAAGATGCTCGACCACAACGGTCACGGGAGCATCGCCAGTGCGGTCGAGGCCATCGACTTCGCACTGGCCGCCAAGGCCGCCGGAGTGAACCTCCGCGTCCTGCAGGCGTCCTGGGACTCGTCGTTCTCTTCCGTCGCGATCCACAACGCCATCGCACAGGCCAACGCCGCCGGGATCCTGTTCGTCGCCGCGGCCGGGAACGGCCTCGACAACGACGGTGTGCCACGCGACCTCGACACACCTGGGAACGACACCTACCCGTGCGAGGACTCCAGCGCGAACGTGATCTGCGTCGGTGCCTCGACTCCGACGGGCCAGCTTGCGAACTTCTCGAACTACGGCGCGAACGCGGTCGACCTCGTTGCTCCGGGCTTCCGCATCGAGAGCACCGTTCCTCGCGGTCTGCTCCAGGGCTGTGACCCTTCGTCGGACTACTGCCTTTTCGACGGCACCTCGATGGCCACCCCGATGGTGTCGGGCGCTGCAGTCGACGTCCTGGCCGCCATCCCGAACATCTCCGTGAGTGACCTGAAGAGCCGGATCCTGAGTTCGGTCGATCAGCAATCCGCCCTCGTCGGCAAAGTCGCCACCGACGGCCGTCTCGACGTCTGCAAGGCCATGCCCAACTGTGACGGCCAGCCTCAGGTCCCGCCGACGAAGCCGACCAACTTCCGGGCCCAGGCCCGTGACGGCTCGGCCGCGCTCCGGTGGGCACTTCCGGACTCGAACGGCAACTCCTTCACGATCTCGTCCTACGAGGTCGAGGGACCGAACGGTGTGACCACCCTGCCGTTCAGCGCCACGAATCTGACCCTCACCGGCCTGACGAACAACACCACGGTCCGCGTTCGGGTCCGGGCGATCGGTTCCGGTGGGAATGGTCCGTGGGCCACAAAGATGATCCGCCCGTACGCCGGCGGTTACGTGGTGGAGGGATCGGGAGTCGCGGATCCGGTCGGCATCGGCGGCAAGATGCCGAGTCCGATCTCGGACGGCCCGTCCTTCCCGTCGGACCTCGCCCGGGGAATCGCCATCGTCCCCGAAGGCACCGGCGGGTACATCCTCGACGCGTTCGGAGGCCTGCACCGTTTCCGTATCGGCGCGACGAGTCCGATGCCGGCGACCGCGACCGGCGGTCCGTACTGGCTTGGCTGGGACATCGCCCGGGGCGTCGCCACCTCCACCAACGGTGGCGGCTACGTGGTCGACGGCTTCGGCGGACTCCACCCATTCGGTTCGGGGTCGGCTGCACCTCCGGCCGCAACGCATGACGGTCCGAGTTGGTCCGGCTTCGACATCGCACGTGGCGTCACGTTGAACTCCAACGGCTCCGGCGGCTACGTGGCCGACGGGTACGGCGGTATCCACCGCTTCCGGGTCGGGGGTAACGCGTTGCCTCCGACCTCGACCGGGGGGCCGTACTGGCCGGGCTGGAACATCGTGCGGGGCATCGCCCTGGTCCCTGGGACGAGCGGCGGGTGGATGCTCGACGGTTTCGGTGGTATCCACCGATTCGGTGCCGGTGGGGCAGCGCCCGCGGCACCGTCGTCGGCCCCGTATTGGCAGGG
>JBBQXR010000294.1:0-4644 GCA_038209455.1 Acidimicrobiia bacterium | reverse complement strand
GCGCTGACCGGCGTCCACTACGCCGCGCTCGACTGACGGCGCCGAGACGATGGCGGCCGACGTGAATGACGTGGTCGACCTCGAGGTCCTCGCCGCGTGGATGGACGAGCACGCGCTCGAGTCCGGCCCGCTCCTCCACGTCGAGCCGATCAGTGGCGGCACCCAGAACGTGCTGTTGCGATTCACGCGTGGCAATCGTGAGTTCGTCCTGTGTCGTCCGCCGCCGCACAAGCGAAAGAACAGTGACGAAGCGATGCGCCGGGAAGCGAGGGTGCTCGCCGCTCTGGCCGGCACCGATGTCCCGCACCCGGAACTCATTGCGTCGTGCGCGGATCTCGAACCGCTCGGCGCCGCGTTCTACCTCATGGAACCGGTCAGCGGATTCAACGCCACGCTCGGCCTGCCCGACCCGCACGCATCCGATCCGGTGATGCAACGTGCGATGGGATTCGGGATGGCCGACGGACTCCTGGCGCTGGCGCAGGTCGACCTCGATGCGTCCGGGATCGGCGATCTCGGGAAGTTCGACGGGTGGGCCGAGCGACAGGTCGGTCGGTGGCGATCCCAACTCGACAGCTACCGCGAGTTCGACGGCTATCCAGGTCCCGACATTCCCGGCGTCGACGAGGTCGGACACTGGCTCGACGCCCACCGCCCGCCCGAGGCGGTCCGGGGGCTGATGCATGGCGACTACCACTTCGCCAACGTGCTGATCCGGCCCGATGCCGGCGCGCTGGCCGCCATCGTCGACTGGGAACTGGCGACCGTTGGTGATTCGCTCCTCGACCTCGGTCACCTGCTCGCCACCTGGCCCATCCGGGAGGGTGCACTTACGCCGATCGGCGTCGACGCGCCCGGGCTGCCGGAGCCGCAGGAGATCATCGACTACTACGCCGCCCGTACCGAGCGCGACCTCACCCACCTCACCTGGTACCGGGTGCTCGCCTGCTATCGGCTCGGACTGATTCTCGAGGGCACCCACGCGCGAGCGTTCGCCGGACTCGCGCCGGTCGAGGTGGGGAACAATCTGCACTTCATGACCGTGTACCTCCTCCAGCAGGCGTTGGAGTTGATCGCATGAGCGTCGACCTGCGTATCCGGCGCGACGACGAACCGCAGACCGTGACCGCAGTCGAGTTCTTCGACGAGTACCTGCCGATCCGCTTCGTCACCGAGACCGACATCGTCGCGTCCACCGAACGCCTCGATCTCCGCCCGCTCGCGGTCCGGGTGGGCGACGCCGTGTGGGTCGTCTGGCGGGACACCACGCTGCACGTCGCGCGCTCGGCGACGACGACGCCCGAACCGGTGGAGACCTGGGACCTCACCGAGGCCCGCCTCGCCGACATCGTCACCGATCAGGTGACCCCGGTGGGACTCATGACGTCCGGCGAACTCGTGCTCGAGCGGCAACGGATCGCACGGGTGATGGACTGGTGGCTCGTCTGGCGGGCACTGCTCGACGGCCGCACGGTCTACGCGCCGGGTGAGGTGACGGTCGATGACGACCTCTCCCGCTCGTTCACGTTGCACGACCCGTTGGCGGCCATGCGCGCGTTCCTCGAGACCAACGGTTACCTCCATCTCCGTGGAGTCTTCGATCCGGCCGCCATGGAACAGGTCAGCGTCGACATGGACACCGCGGCGCCCACCTACGCCGCCGACGACGGCAACAGCTGGTGGGCGACCCTGGCCGACGGCACTCGCCGCGTGGTGCGTATGCAGCGCTTCGACGAGCACTCCCCGACCACCTCCGACCTGCTGGCGAGCACCACCTACGAGTCGCTCGCGGCCATCCCCGGGTGCGGGCACAGCAGTGCGTGGCGCAGCCCGAACCATGTCGAGGCGTTGTTCAAACCGCTCGGAGTCAGGGACGGCATCTCGGACATCCCGTGGCACAAGGACTGCAGCCTCGGCCGGCACAGCTACCAGTGCTGCGGGCTGACCGTCGGCATCTCGGTGACCGGCGCCGGTCCCACCTCGGGCCAGCTGCGGGTCATCGCCGGCTCGCACCGCGCGCTCGTCTGGCCGTCGCTGCTCGACCCGACCACGCTCGGCCTGCCCGACGTTCCACTCGCCACCGAGACCGGTGACGTGACCTTGCACCTGAGCTGCACGATGCACATGGCCCAACCGCCGACCGAACGCGAACGTCGGGTGCTCTACACCGGTTTCGCGCTGCCGCCCCCTGATCCCGTCGCGGCCGCGGTCGCCAACCGCCGGCTGCTGGCGACCGCGCGGGAGAGTGCGCCGATGACCACCAGCCAGTCCGCGGCTCGTCACTGAGCACGGGTAAGAATCGGCCGATGGGGAACCCGGGAACTCGTGCGTGGCGTGACGGCGCGGTCATCGAGGAGGGGTTCCCCGTCGCGAAGGTGTCCGACTTCCTCCGGGATCCCGAGACCGTCGTCTGGGTCGATCTGTGCGCGCCGGACAAGGGGAAGCTCGACGAACTGGCGGCGGAGCTGTCACTCCACGAGCTCGCGGTCGAGGACGCGCTCAGTGAGCACCAACGTCCGAAAGTCGATTACTACGACACGCACCTGTTCCTCTCGTGTCACTCGGTGCGGGTCGACGCGAAGGCCGGCGAGCTGCATGCGACGGAGATCGACGCGTTCGTCGGGACGCGGTGGCTCATCACCGTCCGCAAGGACGAGGAGTTCGACATGGCGCCGGTCGTGCAGCGCTGGGACCGTTCCGTCGACCTCGTCAAGTGCGGGACCGGATTCCTGCTCTACGGCCTGCTCGACATCGTGGTGGACGGCTACTTCGACGCCGCCCAGGTCTTCGACGACTACTACGACGAGGTGAGCGAAGGACTCTTCGCGGATGTCCCGCTCGACCCGAACCACCAACGGGAGTGGTTCGAGATGCGACGGGCGCTCGTGAAGTTCCACCGGCTCGTGGTCCCGATGCGCGAGGCGATCAGTGGCTTGATGCGGCGCGAGCACGACACCGTCGGCGAAGTGCTCTACCCGTACTTCCAGGACGTGTACGACCACGTGTTGCGCGTGGCCGAGACGACCGATGCGCTACGCGATCTCGTGTCCACGATCGTCGAGACGAACCTGAGCCTGCGCTACTTCCGCCAGAACCAGATCATGAAGAAGGTCACGAGTTGGGCCGCGGTGATCGCGGTGCCCACCCTCATCACCGGCTTCTACGGCATGAATGTTCCGTATCCGGGATTCGCCCGTCACTGGGGCTACTACACGTCGGTCGGGCTGATGGTCGCGTTGGTGATCCTGCTCTGGGCCCAGTTCAAGCGTCACGACTGGATCTGACCCGACGCTCCGTAACGTGAAGAGGGTGACTCAGTCGTCGAAGACGATCTCGTCGCCCACCGCGACCCGACCCGGTTCGACGACTTCGGCGTAGACGCCGAGGCAGGCGAAGTTGCCGAACCCGCCCACCTCCAACCGGTTGTGGTCGGCGATCGCCCGAAGCACTCCCCGGTCCTCCGGAAGGCCCTGCTGCGCGAGCGTCGTCATCACACAGCGGGGCGACGCTGTGCCGAACTGCCACCGTGATCCACCCACCCGGGCCGAGCGGTCGGCCCAGGAGTTCTCCACGAACCCGTCAACGTCTTCGTCGAGTTCGATCAGCATCGACGGCCGGAAGCGCGCTGTGGTCACGTCACTGGTGGGGGCGAGTCGGTCGAGGTGGCGCACCGTCGAACTCGTCACCAGGTGGAGGGCCGCGAGATCGACGAACGTCCCCTTCTCGGTCGCCATCGCCACCGGGAAGTCGACGGTCACGTCGGACAACGCCAGCCCGTCCATCTCCGGCCAGTAGCTCTCGTAGGTCTCGTCGCCTGCGACCGAGGACTCGAGGTGGGCCCGACACCCCAGGTAGCTGGAGAGTTCGGCATCGATCCGGTCGGTGTCGACCGCGTCGTACTCGCGATTTTCGACGCGGATGCGGACCGCTCCCGACGGTTCGATCCACGCAGCACAGTCGAGGAGGAGTCGGCCCACCGCCGGTCGCTTGGCGCTGAGGATCTTGCCGCGGTCGAGGTCACGGACGGCGAGGCGGCGATCGCCGGGAATCCCATGACCGTCGAGATCTGCCTCGGGCACCAACTCCCCGGCCATGGACTTCACGGGGAAACGATGGATCTCGGCGATGTGGGCACGGGGTTCGGACATCACGCCATCGTAGGGACGGCGCGCCGGTACCGTGGGGTGATGATCGACACGACCTGTCCGAAGGCGGAGTTGCATCTCCATATCGAGGGAACGCTCGAGCCGGACCTGATGTTCAGTCTGGCGGCACGCAACGGTGTTGCCCTCCCTTACGCCG
This sequence comes from Acidimicrobiia bacterium, assembly GCA_038209455.1. Taxonomy (GTDB): domain Bacteria; phylum Actinomycetota; class Acidimicrobiia; order IMCC26256; family JAENVU01; genus JAENVU01. The sequence goes on along the minus strand of JBBQXR010000294.1, from coordinate 342 downwards.
ATGTCGACGCAGTGCAGTCGGCGTACGTGTTCGAGGACCTCCAGTCGTTTCTCGACGTCTACTACGCGGGTTGTTCGGTCCTGGTCACGGCCGAGGACTTCGCCGATCTGACCCGGGCCTACGTTGCGCGTGCGGTGGCCGACGGAGTTCGCCATGCCGAGATCTTCTTCGACCCTCAGACCCACACCGATCGCGGGATCGGCATCGGCGTCGTCATCGACGGCATTTCCGCCGCCCTGGCCGAGGCCGAGACGGATGTCGGGTTCACCTCCGGCCTGATCATGTGCTTCCTCCGCCACCTCTCGGCCGAGGCCGCCGCCGAGACGCTCGTCGCGGCGCGCC
>JBBQXR010000293.1:0-4649 GCA_038209455.1 Acidimicrobiia bacterium | reverse complement strand
GCCGCGATCTGCGCAGACTGCATGGTTCCCGACAATCGGGACGAGAGGTTGATGCAGAGCACTGCATCGGCACCGTCGGCGGCCAGGGCACGGAACCGCTCCTCGAACGCACCCGGAGCCGGCGCCGCGGTCTCGGGCAGCAGTGGAGAGGTTGCGACCTTGCGCCAGAACTCCTCGTTGGTGAGTTCGACGCGGTCGACGTACTCCTCGGTGCCGAACCGGATCGTCAGCGGGACGATCTCGATGCCGAGCTCGTCGGCTCGGGCTTGGGGCAGGTCACACGCACTGTCAGTGACGATTCGAACGACCACGGGACCTCCTCGGGACGCGACGTCAGGCGCCGGCGATGGCAAGCGGTTCGACCCGCTTGTCGGGTGAATGGTTACGCATCGGGGAGCGCCGCGCTGCGATCCCCCCGGCGCACGATGCCGCGAAGGAGCGCGATCAGGTCGAAACCGACCAAACGGCCGCACCCGATGAAGAGGGCGCCCCCAACCGCGCCGGCCACCATGAGGGTGACGGCGGAGGCCGCGGGCGTGTCCGATCCGAGCGCGGCCGTGACCGCGATGGCGGCGAGCGCGGCAGGAACGGTCGCGATGCTGACGCGCACCGCGGTCGATACGAGGTTGCGACCGCCGAGCCGGACCAGCCGGATGCGCAGGGCCGCGAGTGCCACGACCGCGCCGACGGCGTACGCGAGGGTCCACGACCACGCCAGTCCCTCGACGCCGCGCCATTCGTAGAGCAGGAATGCCGTCGCGATGTTCACGCCGTTCTCGATGAGGTTGAGGAAGAACGGGACACGGGTGTTCTTCATCGACGAGAAGACGCGGATCACGTAGAGGTACACGGAGAACCCTACGAGTCCGACCGCGAACGCGCGGAGGGTGTCGGCGGTCTCGGTCACCGAGGCATGGTTGAACTGGCCGTGGTCGAGGAGCGCGCTGATGAGCGGCGTCGCCAGAATGGCCAGGCCCACCGCGGCCGGGATCATGACGATGAGGATCATGGTGAGGCCCCGGCCGAAGTGGTCGCGCAGCCCCGCGCGATCGCCGGCCTGATGCCGGCTCGCGAGTTCGGGGCCGAGGGCGGTCATCACCGAGACGGCAAGGAGGCCGTGGGGGAGCTGAAAGAACGTGAACGCGGCGAAGTACACGGTCGCGTCGCCGCCGTGCCGATACGCGAGCACCAGGACCACGACGAACGCGAGCTGATTGGTGGCGACGTACCCCACGGTCCAACTGGAGAGGCGGGCCAGTGTCCGCACCGCCGGATTCCGGGGATCCCACCGCCATCGAAACCCCGTCCCGGCCCGTCGCAGCGCCGGGAGGAGTACGAGGGTCATGGCCACGACGCCCGCCGTGGTTCCGAGGCCGAGGAGCAGGACGAGCACGGGGTCGTCGAGCACCGAGCGGGGCGTCGGGGTTGCGGTGGCGACCCGACCAACCACGAGCAACATCGTGATCACGACGATGTTGTTGAGCGCCGGAGCGAATGCGGCCGCCGCGAACCGGCGCCGCGCGTTCAACATCGCGGTGGCGAGCGCGGTGATGCCGTAGAACAGCATCTGGGGCATGAACCACCGGAGCAGGTCGGTGCCGAGGGCGATCTGCGCGGTGCGGCTGACGCCATGGCGCACGCCCGCGAGGTCCACGTACGCGCGGAAGATCCACGGCGCCAAGACGACACCGACGGCGGTGCCGGCGATGAGCATGAGGATCGCGACGGTGTTGATCGCGTCGGTCGCGGCCGGGTCGTCGCGTTCGTGGGATTCCACGAACAGCGGCACGAGCGTCGCGGTGAGGATGCCGCCGAGCAGCAACTCGTACACGATGTTCGGCGTGGAGTTGGCCAGGTTGTAGACGTCGGTGAGGCGGCTGGCCCCGAGCGCGACGAGTGCAGAGACGCGTAGGAACCCGGTGATCCGCGAGAGCAGGGTCCCGGCGCCGATGATCGCGCTGGTGCGCGCGAGCCGCGGCGAGGACGCGGTCTCGGTCACGTGGAGATCGCCGCCCGCGCGCGTCGACTCCGCCGCCAGTGGGTGAGCCACCAGCCGGCGAGGAACACGACCGCACCGATGGTGAGGATCAGGCCGACGCCACTCACCACCGAGGACCGCACGGTGTAGCGGGCGCGCTGGAGGTCGATGCCACGGTCGGGCGAACTCCACGTGATGAGCACCGGGAAGGTGCCCGACGCACGCGCGCTCACATCGAAGCTCTCGGTCTTGTTCTTGCCCGGGGGGAGTACTACGACGCGATCGGAGCCCTGCGGGAAGGTGAGTTTCTGACTCACCAGCGACACCCGCACGCGGACCGTGCGCTGGGTGCTGTTCTCCACGCTGAGCGGGATGTTGGCGCGGCGTGACGTGAGGGTGACCGTGCGGCTGGCGGGAGCCGTGACCTTGCCGGCGATCGCCGCGACGGCCTGGTGGATCGAATCCAGCCGCTCGCGTGCGATCTTCGGGCCCGTGCCGGGCGTACGGCCGGCGAGGCTCAGCAGGAGTTGGTAGCGGAGCTGACCGACGAGGGGTTCATGCGCGCCGATCATCGAGCCGAGTCCGTCGATCTCGCGCTGGGCGTTGCGGAACTGTCGCGGCGTGACGGGTGCGGTCCGGTCCGAAACCGGAGCGAGGTTGCGGGTGTACGGCTTGCGGCCGGTGGTCGCCGGCTGGACCGAACCGAACAGGTCGGTCACCGCGGCACCCTGGAGGAGCGGATGGTCACGGAGGCCGGCCAGCATCGCCTCCACCCGGGCGGGCGGCGCGTCCCAGAGGAGCGGCGTGTCGATGACGACACCACGGGTCCGATTCGGTTGTTCGAGCGCGATCACCGATAGTGCCGAAAGCGTCTGCTGTGCACGCAGCGCGTCGGCACCGCGCTTGCGGAGGAGATCGGTCGTCAGTGCGTTGACCTCGAGCGCGTCGAACGTGCCCACTGGGGTCTGGAGTTGGAACGGACGCGCCGGGGTGTATTGGTCGGCGCCGGACGCCGAGGTCAGATCGCCCGGTGCGACGATAAACCGGGTGGTGCCGTCCTGGTCGCGCAACCGCGTGAGCGTGGCGTCGTCGAGCGGCTGCGGAGCCGCGGTGGTGTGGTCCACGACACCGTTGAGCCCTGATTCCAGGGCCGACCGTCCGGTGGCGGTCGTGGTGTCGAACGCCTCACCGAGTCCGGCGCTCAGCAGCCCCGGACCGTTGACCGGCGTGTACGCGCTGGCGAGGACGAGCGACGAAGCGCTCGCGGTCCGCAGTGCGGCGAGGACCGAGACGGCCCGAGCGGCAGTCGCCTTGGCGGCGTCGACCGCCACCGGGGGCTTCGCGAGATCGTCGAGGGCGTCGACGGTCGCCGGGCTCGGCACCAGGGTGATCGCCACGTCGCCCACTTCGCCGAGCGCCCGCGCGATCCGGTCGAGCCGACCGTTCACCGCGACCGCGCTTGCGAGTGACGGGTCCGCCGCGAGGCTCGTCGGCGAGACCGGTGCGGTCGGGGTCGTGGTCACGTGCCAGAGCCAGGCCACTTGCAGCGGCTCCGAGGGGACTTCGTCGGCGGTGCGTTTGCGGACGGCGACGATGTCGGTCACGAAGTGGTCGAAGACCTTGGACGAGGTCGGGTCCCGCAGTTCGATCTCCACCGGGAAGACCCCGGCACTGCCACCGTCGCTCACGTTGAGCCGGATCCGCTGCGGATCCGACGGGCCTCGGGGGTCCTGGGTGCCGATGGTCAGCAGATGACTCGTACCGACCAGCGGCAGTGCGTCGACGACGCCGGAACGTGATCCGATCCGCGACCCGAGGCGTTCGCCGTCGAGCGTGCGTTCGAACGCGATGCGACTCAGGACCGCGGAGTACACCGTGGCGCGGACCTCGAGGCCGGGCGGAGCATTCCGCACGCGGAGCCGGAAGGTCACGTCGTCGCCGAGCGTGGTCCACGCGGGCTGACCGGTGAGTTCGACCGACGGGGTGGCCGGCGCGCTCGTGGCGCGCGCGGTCGGTCCGGCGACCACCGCGGCCAGGGTCAGCAGGCCGATGAGACCGCTCCCGAGGAAGCGGGTGCGGAAACTCGTCACCGACGGCTCACAGGGTGCGGCTCATGACGCAGAGCCCGGTCGGCAGCTCGCGAAAGCCACAGCTGTGGTACAGCGCCAGCGCGGGTTCGTTGTCGAGCTGGGTGTTCACGAGGGCGCGATCGGCCCGGTGGCGGCGCACCCAGCGGAGGGCGTCGGCGACGATCGAGCGACCGAGGCCCTGCCCCTGCGCGTCGGGGTCGACCGCGATCCGCTGGACGTACCCCACTTTGCCCGCCCGTCCGGTGATCCCGTACGCGCCGAGCGCAGCGTCCGTGTCGATGACGCGATATCGCGTGGTCGGGGTCGCCTCGATCGCGCTGTCCATCGCGGCACCGTCGAGCCGCCAGAACGGCCGGAACGCCCGCTGGTCGAGGTTGAGGACGCCGGCGCGATCCGATCCGCGGGCGCGACGCGTCGGATGGTCGACGTTCGGGATCTCGGTCAACTCGTGGGCCAACAGGTGGAGTCGCTCGCGTACGGAGAAGCCCGCGTCGACGAAGGGCAGTGTCTCGGCTGGCCCGAGCGCGTTGGTCACCACCGATTCGTACCCGTTCCCGCGCAGCACGCGCATACAGCGGTGG
>JBBQXR010000292.1:0-4681 GCA_038209455.1 Acidimicrobiia bacterium | reverse complement strand
GGGATCCTCGACACGCTGGCGCGCTACGGCGTGCACGCGACGTTCTTCGTCGTCGGCCGGTTCGTCAATGCTCGGCCCGACCTCGTTCAGCGCGCGATCGCGCTCGGGAACACGGTGCAACTCCACACCATGAACCACCCGAGTCTCACCAAGTTGTCGCCGGCGCAGATCGGCGCGGAGGTCGACCCCGAGATCGACATCCTCACGGGACTCACGGGTCGTCGACCCACCTGTCTGCGTCCGCCGTACGGAGACTGGAACTCGACGGTCGTCAACGAGATGTCGGCACGCGGGATCGAAACCGTGATGTGGAGCGTGAACCCTGGCGACACCGAGGCGGGGGCGACGGCATCGTCGATCACGGCCCGTGCGCTGGCCGGGGCGCGGCCGGGAGCGATCATCGCTTTGCACGACACCGGCGACAAGCGCGCCACCTTGGCCGCGTTGCCGGGGATCCTCGACGGCGTTCGCGCGCGCGGGCTCACGCCGGTCGCGATGTGTGGTGCGGCGGCGGCACCCGTGCCGATCCGCGACGCGGCGACCCGCGCCGACGGTCGGTCGGGATACGCCCTCGACGCGAACGGCGCGCTGCACCCGTTCGGGGGTGCACCGGACGTCAGCGGTGAGGCGCTGCTGCCCGGAATCGCCCGGCGCTTCGTGCTGCGGCCCGACGGCGTCTCCGGGTACACACTCGACGGCTGGGGTGGCATCCATCCCTTCGGTGGCGCGCCCGCGGTCTCCGCGTCGGCGTATTGGCCGGGTTGGGACATCGCCCGTGGGATCTCGATTCGGCCCGACGGCCGGTCTGGTTGGGTGCTCGACGGCTGGGGTGGGGTGCACCCGTGGGGTGGCGCGCCCGCGGTGAGCCAGGTCACGTACTGGCCCGGCTGGGACATCGGGCGGGCCGTGGTGGCGACGCCGGACGGCACGGGTGGGTACGTGCTGGACGGGTGGGGAGGCGTCCATCCGTTCGGTGCCGCAGTACCGATAGCGAACGCGCCCTACTGGCCGGGCCAGGACATCGCGCGCCAGCTGTTCCTCGGTTTCGACGGTCGGTCTGGTTGGGTGCTCGACGGGTCGGGAGGTCTCAGCCGGTTCGGGAAGGCGCCCCCGGTTCGGTTCGCGAATCACTGGTCCGGTGATGCCGCCCGGGGCGGCGGTGTCGGTCCCGACGGACTCTCCGGCATGGTGGTCGCCGTCGACGGCACGATGGCGCCCTTCGCCGCCGGGCCGGCCGAGCGCGCGCTGGCGGTTCGCGGTGATGGCTCGTCGGGGTACACCGTCGACGCCGCGGGTCGTCTCCGATCGTTCGGAGGTGCACCGGTCGCAACCGGCGGACCGTCGTGGCCGGGTTGGGACATCGCACGTGATGTCGCGGTCCGGTCGGACGGCGTGACGGGATACGTGCTCGACGGCCTCGGCGGTGTGCACCCGTTCAGCGGCGCACCCGGCGTGACCGGGACCGCGAGCTTCTCGAGTGATCTCGCCCGTGGCTTCGTGCTGCGGGCCGACGGTTCGTCGGGGTACGTCCTCGACGCGTGGGGCGGCGTCCACGGTTTCGGCGGCGCGCCGAACGTCGCGACGACGGGCTACTGGCCGGGTTGGGACATCACTCGTGGCATCGCGCTACGAGCCGACGGCGCTTCGGGCTACGTGCTCGACGGGTTCGGCGGATTGCATCCCTTCGGAGGTGCGCCGGCGGTGCAGGTCGGCGCCTACTGGTCGGGCTGGGACATCGCACGCGGGGTTGCGCTGCGCGCCGACGGAGTGTCCGGTTGGGTGCTCGACGCGTGGGGCGGGACGCACGCGTTCGGTGGCGCGCCCGCGTTGGCGAATACGGCATTCCACAACGGACGACCGGTGACCACCGACATCGTCGGGGTTGCGGGCACCGACCACGCCGCCGTGGTCGACGTCTACGGCAACGTCACCGGCTTGTGACGAACTCCCGGTCGTGCGCCGCGTCGGCGGCCGGCCGGGAGCCCGGCGCAGGTATGGGCCCGGTCGTCAGGCGGCGCGTTGGAGCTGCCGGTAGTGCTGGGTGAACCGGATCGCGAGCAGGGTCGGCAGGATCAGTACCCCCGCGATCACGAACAGGTCGGCCACGTTGATGATGGCCCAGCGCGTGGCGATGAAGTCGCGCACCGCGCCGAAGCGTGCCCGGTCGATCATGTTCGACAGTGCACCACCGAGGACGAGACCCGGGATCCAGGCCGGAAGACCCACGCGGTAACCGAGTGGCACGATCACCACGGCGAACACGGCCAGCACCGCAATGGTTCCGACGATCAGGACCGGAACCGATCCGCCGGCGACGCCGAGGGCGTACCGGGGGTTGTGGAACATGTCGACGCCACGATCGGCGGCATTCCCGGCCCACAGCTTGGTGCCCTGATCCACCACGATTGCCCACACGATGGTCGCAACGCCGGCCAGCCAGACTCCGGCGTCCGGGCGTCGGGGAGGGGCCTCGGTAGGGAGTAGAATCTCCCTCTTCGTCGGGTTCGTTCCCGATGTCGGATTGTGCGATTCCGGGGGGCGGTCGATACCGCGACGATCACCGGGGCGCCGGGACGGGAAAGTGATGATGGAAACTTACGGCAGGTTGGACGCGTTTCTGGAGACCGTCATCGCGATCACGCCGAGCGACGCGAGCGCAGGTCCCCGACCCTTGAGCGCCATCAGCTGATCACGGCGCGCACCGTTGCGCCCGGCGGCGTCCGAATCATCCCTGTCCCAACCCGAAAGTTCAGGGGAGCAAAAGAAGCTCAAGAAGCGAAAGCGATTGAACGTCATATATCCAATGATTCGGATATCTGGGGAGAAATGCGGTTACGAAGGACGGGTCGGCGGGGGTTCAGCTGCCCGACCGACGGCTGACCGGATCAGACGAAGGAGAAGACGACCGCGTCCTGGATGGCCTCGCCGACGCGCAGGCGCCGGCGAAGAACGCCTTCCCGGAGCGCGCCGGCCCGCTCCGCGACCGCCTGGCTGCGACGGTTCTCGACCGCGGCGAGGATCTCGATCCGGCCGAGGTTGAGCTCGGTGAGGCCGAAGTCGCTGACGAGCCGCGTGGCCCGGGTGACGAATCCGTTGCCCTGCCGTGAGGTGCGGATCCAGTAGCCGAGGTTGGCCCATTGGTTCAGCCGGTCGATCCCGTTGAGGCCGACCGAACCCAGGAGGGCACCAGTCGAGACCTCGCGCATGACGAACTGGAACTCCAGACCGTCGCTGAAGGCACGTGCGGCGCGGCGGACCCACTCGGCGGCGTCGACTTCGTTGTACGCGGGATGGGCCCATGCCATCCAGGGGAGCAACGCGTCCATCGATTCGCGGATCGCGAAGTAGAGCTCGGTGGCATCCGTGCGGCGCGGCGGGCGAAGTTCCACCACGTCATCGGTCAATCGCAGAGCCCGCACCATTCCACCAGTCTTTCGCGTGCGCAGCGCTCGGAGGGTGAGTCAACATGGCGGATGCGCCGCATCCTCGCCGGAATCCTCTCGATCGCACTGACGACGGTCGGGATCGCGACCGTGACTGTGGGACCGGCCGGCGCCGCAGTGAGCCCGGCGACCCCTGGCGGGACGCCGTATTGGCCCGGATGGGACATCGCACGAGGGATCGCCGTCGCGCCCGACGGCACCGGTGGGTTCGTGCTCGACGGCTTTGGTGGTCTCCACGGTTTCGGGCTCGGCGGCCACGCGGCCCCGGCGGTGCCGACCGGTTCGCCCTACTGGTCGGGCCAGGACCTCGCACGAGGGGTGGCGCTCCGCGACCGGACCAGTGGCTACGTGGTCGACGCGTTCGGGGGCGTGCATGCCTTCGGGGGCGCACCGCTCGTCTCGGCCGCCACTCCGGTCCAGTACCACGCGGGCGTCGACATCACCCGTGGCATCAGTCTCAGCCCGAGTCGCACCGGCGCGTACATCGCGGAACGTGACGGACGGATCCGGCGGATCGGTTTCGGTGGCGCCGCGGCACCGGCGCCGCTGAGCTTCCCACTGCGGCTGTCGCCTGCGCTCGGTGCTGACGTCGCGGTGCTCGCGAACGGCAGCGGCGGGTTCGTGCTCGACGGCTACGGCGCGCTCCACCACGTCGGTGTTCCCAGCGCCGTTCCGGTGGGCCCGCAGGCGCAATGGAACGGTTTCGACATCGCGCGCGGCGTGGCCTTGCTCCCGGATTCCTCGGGCGGCTTCGTGCTCGACGGCTACGGCGGTGTCCACGGCTTCGCCCTCGGGAGCGGCGCGCCGCAACTCAACTTCTCCACGTTCATGAGCGGCCTCGTCAACCCCTGGGACCTCGCGTTCACCCCCGACGGATGGGTCGTCTACACCGAGCGTCCCAACGGCATTTCCGCTGCGCACGCCGACGGCTCGGGCCGCCGCCTGCTCAACCGTCCGTCCGATCTCCTCGTCGCCTCCGAGGCCGGCGCGATGGGACTGGCGCTGGATCCCAACTTCGCGAGCAACCGACGGATCTACGTCTGTTTCGCGTCCCGGGCATCCGGTCGGACCGACGACGTCCGGCTGGCGCGTTTCGTCGTCAATGCCGATTGGAGCGCGCTGACGAACCGCACGGACCTGATGACCGGCGCACCGATCAATCCGGTGGGCGAGGCCGGCCGGCACTCCGGGTGTCGGCCGCGCTTCGGCCCCGACGGATACCTCTGGATCGGGACCGG
>JBBQXR010000291.1:0-4687 GCA_038209455.1 Acidimicrobiia bacterium | reverse complement strand
GGACGCTTCCATCTCGTGTTCCATCGGGGAGAGTGAATGAACGCGATCCCGGACCATCATTCGATCGGTGAGGTGCTCGCCACGTTGCGAGCGGACTTCCCGGATATCACGATCTCGAAGATCCGCTTCCTCGAGAGTCAGGGTCTCATCGACCCGGAACGCACCCCGTCGGGCTATCGCAAGTTCCGCGACGGCGACGTGGCGCGGCTGCGCTGGGTCCTCGGCCAGCAGAAGGACAACTTCTTGCCCCTGAAGGTGATCAAGACGCGCCTCGATGCGGTGGGCCCCGACGAGGTCCCCGAGGACACCGATCCGGTATCCATGGCGGACGGTGCGGAGGTCGCAGCCCCGGCGCCGGCGAAGCCGAAACGCGCGGCGAAGGCGAAGACGCCTCGGACGCCCTCGACCCGGACCGAGGCGCGCACGGGTGGCGCCGCGAAGGCGGCCCGGGCCCCGACGCCCGCGATCTTCGAGAACCAGATGCTGCCGCTCGACGACGGGGTCGGGAACGATCTCGCGGCCGACCAATCGGGAGCAAGCCTGACCCGCTCGGAACTCGCGACCGCCGCAGGACTCACCGAACTCCAGATGACCGAGCTCGAGGAGTACGGCCTCATCGTGCCCGCAGCCGGTAGTGGCGATCGGGTCCTCTTCGACGAGGACGCTCTCGTCGTCGCCCGCCTCGCGGCGGAGTTCGCCGCCCACGGGATCGGTCCTCGCCACCTCCGGATGTTCCGCGTCGCCGCCGAGCGTGAAGCCGGTCTCTACGACCAGGTCATCGCGCCGCGGTTGGCGCGCCGCAATCCCGAGGCCCGCGCCAAGGCCAGGGAGGACCTCGTCGATCTCGCTCGTCTCGGGCGCGGTTTGCGGGCCGCCTTCCTGCGGTCGGCGACCGCCGGGTTGCTGCACGACTGAACGGGCGGGGGAGTGGGCATTGCCCCGGTGTATCGTCGCCGCCGGAGGTGGAGCGTGATTCGGGTACAGCTCATCGGAGTACGCGTGGAGGTTCCGTCGAACCAACCGATCGTGCTCCTGCGCGAGGAGAGCGGTCAGCGCTATTTACCGATCTTCATCGGCTCACCGGAAGCGACGGCGATCGTCTACGCCCTGCAAGGCATGGAGACGCCCCGACCGATGACCCATGACCTGTTCGTGACGGTCATGGGCGATTTCGGCGTCGAACTCCGACAGGTCGCGATCACGGCCCTGTCGGAAGGCACGTTCTACGCCGAACTCGAACTGGCGCGCGACGGTGCCGTGACCCGGGTGTCGGCCCGGCCGTCGGACGCGATCGCCTTGGCCGTGCGGCTGGGCGACGGGGTGCCGATCCTGGTGGAGGACGCGGTCTTCGAAGAAGCCGGCGTGCTGTTCGAGGAGGAGCAGGACGAGGACCAGATCGAGGAATTCCGGGCATTCCTGGACGAGATCACCCCCGAGGACTTCGCCTGACGCCGGCCGTCCCGCTGGCTCGGACTTCGATGATCCGCCCCAGATGATTCGCCCGCACCGTTGACGGCGCGGATCCCGACCGGTACGGTCGACATCCCCGTAACTACGACCCTGTGACTTCGACCGCCTGCGGAGGGCGTTCGAGTACCGAAAGGCCGCACTGCCGATGGCGCCACGTTCGTCTGGAGTTCCGGACCCGACCGTTCCGGTCGTCGTCGATCTCGACCTGGATCCGGCCAAGCTGCCGCCCCGGGTCGAGCAGGGCGTCCTCAGCGAGAGCGGTCAGGAATGGCGCGACGTCGGCTACAGCGGCCCGGTCGTGTGCTCGGTCGTGGGGATCTCCTACCGTCAACTCGACTACTGGGCCCGGACCGATCTGCTCCGCCCGTCGCTCGCCGACGCGGCGGGGAGCGGTACCCAACGGCGCTACTCGTACCGAGACCTCGTCGCGCTGAAGGTGATCAAGAGCCTGCTCGACGGGGGAGTGTCGCTCCAGACCGCGCGCAAGGCGATCGACTATTTGCGTGATCACCTCGGTGAGGAACTCGGTTCTGCGAGTCTCGTCATCGAGGGTGGCTCGACGGTGCTCGCCCGCACCGGTGACGACATCATCGATCTGGTCCGGCGTGGACAGGGTGTGCTGAACATCGTGCCGTTGGGTGGTCTCGTCGATTCGCTCGAGGCGAGCATCCACGAACTGGTCCCGCCCGCGACCGACGCGCCCTCGCCGCGTCGCGGTCGCCGGAGCTGACCATCAGCACGGACGGCCCGGCAACGCTGCGGACGAGCCCGCTCGACGCCGAACACCGCGCCCTCGGAGCCCGCCTCGTCGAGTTCGGCGGTTGGGAGATGCCGATCCAGTACGTCGGCGTGCTCGAGGAGCACCGCGCGTGTCGGACCGACGCGGTGGCCTTCGACGTCTCCCACCTCGGCACCCTGCGGGTCGTCGGACCGCATGCACTCACGTTGCTCCAACGCGCGTTCACGAACGACCTCGGTCGGATCTCGGTCGGGCGCGCGCAGTACACGCACCTGCTCGACCCGACCGACGCGCACGTGGTCGACGACATCATCGTGTGGTGGGTGGCCGACAACGAGTTCTTCGTCATGCCCAACGCGTCGAACACCGCTCGGATCATCGACGCCCTCTCGGAGGGTGGGACCGACGGCGTCGCGATCGAGGACGTCACCGAGACGCGCGCGGTGATCGCAGTCCAAGGCCCGAACGCCCGCGCTCGCGTGCGGGAGGTCTCGGAGGCCATGGCCGACGTGCCGCGGTTCGCGGTGCAGACGGTGATGTGGAACGACGTCGAGTGTGTCGTCGCGGGAACGGGCTACACCGGCGAGGACGGGATCGAGATCCACGTCCCGGCCGCCTCGGCACCATCGCTGTGGCAGGCGATTCTCACCACGGGCGTCACACCCGCCGGACTCGGCGCGCGCGACACCCTGCGGCTCGAGGCCGGGTTGCCCCTCCACGGCCACGAACTGGGGGAGGGCATCACGCCGCTCCAGGCCGGCATCGGCTGGGTCGTCCGTTTCGAGAAGGGCGAGTTTCGCGGCCGGGCTGCACTTGAGGCAGAGCGGGACCGGGGCGTGACCCGACGGCTGCGTGGTCTGTTGGTCGAGGGCCGGCGACCCCCGCGGAGCGGCAACGCCGTCCTGATCGACGGTCAGCCGGTCGGGGAGATCACGAGCGGGAACTTCTCACCCATGCTCGAACGGTCGATCGCACTCGCATTCCTGCCCCCCGACGTCGCCGACGGTGCCGCGGTGGAGATTGACGTGCGGGGAAACCTCACCAATGCTGTCGTCACGAAGCCGCCATTTGTGAGGTAACCGCGTGCAGGCAGGACGAGAGACGACCTTTCGGCGCTGCTTGGTCGGAATCACGGTGGGCGGGATCGCGGTTCGGGTCGGACTGGCGTTCTGGTACCAGGATCACGCCGCGGTCGCCGGCGACGGTCTGACCTACCTCTCGCTGGCGAGACTGATCGGGCGGGGTGTCGGTTGGGTCGAGCCGGTGCAGTATCTCGGGCTCCACCACCGGGTTCCGACGGCGGTGCACCCACCGCTCTATCCACTCTTCCTGAGTGCAATCGATTTCGCCGGGGTTCACGGCACGCTGGCGCACCGCTTGTGGTCCTGCATGCCGGGCGCGGTCACGGTCCCGGTCATCGGAGTCGTGACGAAGTCGCTCGCCGGCCGGCGCGCCGGCCTGATCGCGGCGGCGTACGCCGCGGTCTCGATCTCGTTGGCAGTCCAAGACGTGGTCCTGTGGTCCGAAGGCCTGTACGTGATGATGACCGTTCTCACGGTCTGGTGCGCCTACCGCGCGATTGCGCGACCGACGGTGCGCAACATCGTGTTCCTGGCGGCCGCGATCGCAGCGAGCGCGTTGACGCGGGCAGAAGCGGTGCTGTTGATTGCATTGCTCCTGGTTCCGATCATCGTTCGGGCCGGAGCGGGTGCGCACCGGACGCGACTCGCAGTGGTTGCGTGTACGACCATCGTGGTGATCTTCGTTCCGTGGGTCACGTACAACGCCACCCGATTCGAGCGGCCAGTCGTCATCTCAACCGGGCTCGGACCGGTCCTGTGGTCGAGCAACTGCAACCACACGTACTACGGACCGAACACGGGCGGGTGGTACTTCATCTGTTCGAAACACCGATTCGCGTCCGATGAGAGCAAGGCGGATGGCCAGCAGGTCGACGTCGCCCTGCACTACATCGACCAGCACACCGACCGTTTGCCCGCGGTGATCTCGGCCCGGTTGGCCCGGACCTTCGGCATCTGGCATCCCGCCGGCCTCGTACGCCGTGACCTGTTCCTCGACGACGCCGATCTGGGTTGGGCCGGATCGCTCATCGCGGTGCAGTTCGCGGTCTCGGCTGTCGTGGGCGCGTACGGCTTGCTCGCGCTGCGGAGGCGCGGTCGGGCCGTGCTGCCGATTCTGGCCCCGGTCGCGACCGTGGTGATCATGACGGTGGTCGGGTACGGATCCTTCCGGTTCCGGGCCGCGGTGGATGCCGTCATACCGATCGTCGTGGCCGTCGGGTCGGTCGCCGCCTGGGACCGGTGGACGAGCCGAACGGGAGCCCCGTCGGGTAACGTCGTCGCCACAAGCCGTTGACCCCGAGCGGGAGAGTCCCTTCATTGGGACGCCGAAGGAGCAACCTCCCCGGAATCTCTCAGGCTCACGAACCGCCCGGGGAAGGCAACTCTGGAGAGTAGG
>JBBQXR010000290.1:0-4693 GCA_038209455.1 Acidimicrobiia bacterium | reverse complement strand
TTCCCTCGCGGCGACGTGAGTCTCGACTTCAATCGGGAAACGAAGACGACGTTCGATCGTGGTCTCATCGGCAAGGCAATCACCGTGCAGGGCCTCCCGAACCAGGCGGATTTCATCCCGTTCTCTCTGCCCGGCGGCGGGAATTACACCGATCGACTCACTACTTTTGAAGCGTTCCTCGGCACCGACCTCACCAAGCCGCTCCTGACCGCGCGCGTGCGGTTCTGTGACGTGCACCCAGAGGGTGGAACCCCCGAGCCTCCCTGCGCCGGAGCACTCGGAAGTCCGGCCAAGATCCTCGCCTGGGACCCGACCCGTTAGTCAGTCGCCGGAGTAGGGGTCGACGTCCTCGGCTTCGACGATGAGGTCCCAGCGATCGAGGCAGTCCTCGCAGCGGTAGGTCGCGATGTCGCCCTCGCGATACGGAGACTCCTCCGTCCCCGGCTGCACGAGGTGGGCCCGGCCACCGCAATCGACGCAGACGATGATCGCTTGCGGGTCGATCACGCGGTGGCGGCAGTGTCGACGACCGCGCCGCCGGCGACCATCTGGAGCGAGCATGCCTGGTCGAGGCCGAGCACCTGCATGAAACGGCCCATCGCCAGGTACTTCGCGACCACCAACGTCAGCTCGACGATCTCGCCCGGGTCGAAGTGTTCCGCGAGGCGCGCCATGAACGCGTCGTCGATGCGGGCCGATTCGGTGCAGAAGCGGGTCGTGTACTCGAGCGCCACCGACTCGGCGGGCGAGAAGCGCGGGTTGCCGAAGTCGGTCACCGCGTCGAGGTCGTCGTCGGTGACCCCGGCCTCGACGGCCATCGGTGTGCGCCATCCGAGACACACGGTGCACTCGTTGATGGTGGCAACCCGCATGCGGAGCAACTCGTGGAGTCGCCAGTCGAGCGACGAGTTCCACACCGCGGCGTCGAATCCACCGACTGCCGCGGCGAGATCGGGGCGGAGCGTGAGCGCCTTCACCACTTCGAGCTGGTCACCTTCGGGGAGTGCGATGCGGGCCATCACGCGATCGTAAACGGTGACTACCGTGTCGGCGAACGGCCCGGTGGGCCAGGGAGAGGCGGCCGCGATGAGCGACGAGTACGCGCAGCCCATGAGCATGGAGGAATGGGAGACATTCCAGCCCTACGCCATGTGGGAGCGGGGTCGCGCCACCGACCAGGTCATCCGGTTCGAGAGCTTCACGCCCGACGCACCCGCGAACTTCATGGTCACCCGGTACGCAGACTCCGAGCGGGTGCTCCGAGATTGGGAGACGTTCTCGAGTTCGATCAACGGTGAGGTCATCGGGCAATACATGGGAGACCTGATCCTCGCCATGAACGGCCGGGAGCATCGTCAGTACCGCAACCTCGTGGCCCATGCGTTTCGTGCATCGGTGCTCGACCGGTGGGACGCCACGCTCGTGCGGCCCGTGATCGACGAACTGCTGGACGAGATCGCACCGCTGGGCGCAGCCGATCTGGTCGCGTCGATCACCTCGCGGTATCCGGTCCAGGTCATCTGCGGGATAGTCGGGATCCCGCTCGAGGACCACGCACAGTTCGCGCAGTGGGCCGAGGAGATCAACATGGGCCCGCTCCATCACGAGCGGGGCATGGCGGCGTCCATCGGGATGCGCGGGTACCTCGAGCCGCTGGTCGAGGCGCGACGCGCGCACCCGACCGGCGACCTCCTCTCCGAACTCGTGCACGCCGAGGTCGACGGCGAACGACTCTCGGACGAGAAGATCTACGGCTTCCTTCGGCTCCTGCTCCCGGCGGGAGCCGAGACCACGTTCCGGGTGATGGGCAACGCGCTGTACGCGCTGCTCACCCATCCCGACGATCTGGCGCGGGTCGTGGCTGACCCGGACGGTCTCCTCGCCGAGGTGATCGAGGAGACGCTGCGGTGGGAGACGTCGGTGACGATGGTGTCGCGCGTCGCGGCCGTCGATACCGAGGTCCACGGCTGTCCGATCGCGGCCGGCTCACCGGTCAACGTGCTCACGGGTTCGTCGGATCGGGACGAGGAACGGTTCGCCGATGCCGACGAGTGGAAGCTCGGTCGGCCCACCCAACATCACCTCGCGTTCGGCACCGGTCCTCACCAATGTCTCGGCATGCACCTCGCCCGCCTCGAACTGCGTGCGGGCCTGGCCGCGATCCTCGACCGCCTGCCGAACCTCCGCCTCGACCCCGACGCGCCATCGCCCGTCATCCAGGGCTACGCCTTCCGCGGCCCCGACCATCTCCCGGTGCTCTTCGAGGCTGCCTGATTGCTCGTAGAGCACTCAGGCAGCCGGAGCTTGCGGAGGTGAGCCGCGAGGCAGCGAGCCTCACGTCACCACCGTCCATCAGGAGTGCGAGCGAACGAGCAGTCAGGTAGTCCAGGGGCGTTCCTGCTCCACGATGTGGGCGAGTTCGAGGAGGAGCGGTTCCTCGTGGTGCTTGCCCAACACCTGGAGGCCGGCGGGCAGACCGCGCACGAGACCGGCGGGGATCTGCATCGCGGGGTTGCCGAAGATGTTCGACGGGATCGTCAACGCGCCGTTGTTGCCGGGGCCGACGTTCTGGCCGTTCACCGTGTGCGGCAACGGACCTTCGCATCCGAACGCGACGTCGGGGTTCGTGGACGCCATCACGAAGTCGACCTCGTCGAAGATCGCGGCCATGGTCTCGTTCATTCGGACGCGCTGCGCCTCGATGCGGGCCCTCGCCTGGATGTCGTACATGTCGCCGACGACCTTCATCCCGAATCCGATCTCGGGCGTGAGGTCGGCCTCGCATTCGGGGTAACGGTCGCCGAGCAACATCACGATCTCGCTGAGACCGGAGAGCGCCCACTCGTAGGAGAGCTCAGGGGTCTTGACCGGAATATCGACGAGCACGAGACCGGCATCCGCAATGAGGGCGCGGGCCGCGATGTCGACCGCGGCTGCGACCTCGTCGTCGACGGTCGCGCTGCCCAGATCGATCGCGAGCGCGACGCGCTTGCCCGCCAACGCGTTGCGCAGGGTGCCGAGTCCGGCTTCCCAACCTTCGACGCGCGGCAGGCTGTACGGATCGCGGTGGTCGAAGCCGTTGCTCACGTCGAAGTACCGCGCGATGTCGCGCACGGAACGGCTGAGGCATCCGCTCACCGCGGTGAGCGATGCCATGACCATGTTCGGACCTTTGGGGATCCGGCCGTAGGTGGCCTTGAGTCCGGGCAAACCGGTGAACCCGGCCGGGATGCGGATCGATCCGCCCCCGTCACCACCGGTCGCGAGGGTGACGAGGCCACCGGCCACCGCGGCGGCGCTTCCGCCCGAGGATCCGCCGGGCGTGTGCGCGACGTTCCAGGGGTTCTTCGTCGCCCCATTGAGGCGCGTGTAGGTGAGGTTGATGCCCCCGAACTCGGACGACGTCGTGAGCCCGATGGGGATCGCCCCGGACGTACGGAGCCGGGACACCTTGGTGGAGTCCTGCGCTGCGATCTCGTCCTTGAGTGGGATCGACGCCTCGGTGGCGGGCCACCCGGCCACGTTGTCGAGTTCCTTCACCCCGATCGGCACACCACCGAACGGCAGGTGCACATCGGCGTTCGCCGCGGCGGCGCGGGCCGCCTCGGGGTCGAGGAAGGAGAACGCATTGAGATCCGACGACTCGATCGCCGCCAACGTCGCGTCGAGTTCCTCGAGCGGCGTGCGCTCACCACTGCGAAACGCGTCCACCAACGAAATCGCGTCACCACTCCAAGGCGTGTCAGTCATGCCCGGGACAGTAGGTGCAACCGACGAACGCAGGCGAGACGCCGTTGCCACTCCCGAGCCGGAGCTTGCGGAGGCGAGCGGGCACGGAGCGAACCCCACGAACCGCCGTCCATCAGGAGCGTGAGCGGAGAGCCAATCGTGGCGTCAACCCCCAAACATGGTGCGCCACTGATCGATGGTCGGAAGTCGGAAGACGTAGTTGTGCGATCGCGTCTCACCCATCGTCGCGGAGGGTTCGGCTGAGTAGAGGTGGCCGGGATAGAGAACGGTGTCGTCCGACACGGTCGCGAGTCGTTGCGTCAGTGAGTAGTACAGCTCGTCGGAGTCGCCCCCCGGAAGGTCGGTACGGCCGCAACCGTCGAGGAAGAGCGTGTCGCCCGCGATCAGGCGCCCGTCCACGAGGAAGCACTGACTCCCGGGCGTGTGGCCGGGCGTGTGCATCAGCGTTACGCCGACCGCACCGACCGTGACCACGTCGCCGCTGTCGTGGAGAACGAGGTCGGAGTCCGATGCCCCAGTCACCCGCTTCACGCCGAGCGCCTCTTCCCGGTTCACGTGGATGGGCGTGTCGATGCCGTCGATCGCGAGGAGTTCGGCCACGCCCTCGATGTCCCACCCGGCCATCGATCCGCCGACGTGATCGGGGTGGTAGTGGGTGACCAGCGCCCCCGTCACGCGGAGGCCGTCGTTGCCGGCGATCTCGACCAACTCACCCACTGCGTAGGCTGGGTCGACGATCAGCGCCTCGCCCGTCTCGCGATCGCCGATGAGGTACGCTAAGTTCACCATCTGCTGGGCGATCGGATCCGCCGCCGCGAAGTCCCGCCCCGCCAAGAGCTGCCGAAAGTACAACCGGTCGTCGTCCATGAGCAGCGAGCGTAGAGTGCGCGCATGGCAAAGAGAATCGCGTACCGGACCTGCCCGTTGTGCGAGGCGACCTGCG
>JBBQXR010000289.1:0-4693 GCA_038209455.1 Acidimicrobiia bacterium | reverse complement strand
GTGAAGCCCGTCGCGGGATTCGCGCCGAAGCTCACGGCGGTCGCACCGGTCAGATCCGTACCCGTGATCGCGACAGTGGTCCCACCTGCCGCCGGACCCGAGGTCGGACTCACGCTCGTGACCGTCGGTCCCGCCACATAGGTGTACTGGTCACCGGCCGCGATCGCGCTCGTCCCTCCTGGCGTCGTGACCGTGACGTCGACGGCGCCCGCGCTCCCGGCCGGTGCCGTTGCGGTGATGGAGGTGGCGGTGTTGACCGTGAAACTCGTCGCGGGATTCGCGCCGAAGCTCACGGCGGTCGCACCGGTCAGATCCGTGCCGGTGATCGCGACACTGGTCCCACCCGCCGCCGAACCCGAGGTCGGACTCACACTGGACACCGTCGGTGCGGGCGGCAACGTGGTGGTCGTCGTGGCGCAGACGTCCGGGGGTCGGCACGCGGGATACGACGTCGTGGTCGGACCGCCGGCTCCTACGAGCGTCGCGGAGATGCCATCGGTCTGCGCGTTGCTGTGCGGAAGACGACACACGGTCGGCGTGTCGCCGAACGGCACGAGGACCGCGGTGGTCGTGACCACCGCACCGTACGTAGTGACGGTTGCATTTGCACTCGGCGCCGTCATCGACACCGTCACGTCGGGCACCGTCAAGGTTCCGGGCGACGCCGTTGCGGTCGTCAGCACGGCCGTCGTCAGCGTGTGCGCGGCACCGATGGTTGCTCCGGTGACTCCTGGATTGGCGAGCGTGGCGACGGTCCCCTTGGTCCCGATCGCGCCGGGGTCAGCCGCGGGGCCGGGGATTGTGAACTGCGTCGCCGACGGCACCGCCGAGATCACCCCGGTGCGGTTGTACTGGGTCGGCGTGTTGCTGACCGTTGTGACGTTGTCACCCACCTTGAGCTGGTGGTTCGCAAACGTGGTGTACGTGATCGACCCTCCCGACCACACCGCGTCTTGGATCCCCAGCACTCGACCCTGGGTCGTGAACGTCGTCGGACTCGGCACGTTCGCGATCGTCCCGCCGGGCGCGTTGTAGCCCGCCTTTCCGAAACCCAGGATGTCGATCGTCTGCGACTTGTTCAGTCCGTGCGCCGCCGCGGTCGTGTAGGTGATGGTTCCGCCCGCCGCCGAAGACCACGCGGCGCTCGCGATGGGAATCGTCGTGCCTTCGTTCGTGAAGCTCGTCGCGAACGTGACGGGGTTGCCGTTGTTCGTCGCAGTGCCACTGGATGCCGTGCCGGTGATCACCGGTGTCCCGGTGCTACTCCGGAACAAGTACGTCTGGCCGACGTTCTTGAAGCCCGTGATCGTGAAGCCGCCCCCACTGTTCGGCAAGCTGGCGGTGCCACCAGGGATGGTTGCGCTGTAGGCCGCGTTCACCGCGACGTTGTTGGGCACGACGGCCGCAACCGACACGTCCTGGTTCTGAATGATCCCCTGGCCGGTCGAGAGGGTCGCGACGCACTGCGTCTGCGCCCAGAGGACCGGGTCGCCATTCGTCGTGGCTGCCCCCGCGGACATCAAGCCGATCAGCATCGCGGCGCCCACGCTGGACCCGATACCGAGGGCCGAGACGACGCCCCGTCGCCGAGCCCGGGTGCTGAAGAAGCGACGATTGATCCGCACGCGAACGTCCACGGTTCCTCCTCGTGACCGGCTCTTTCGGGTGCCGGCTCCGGACGCACCCTATGCCCGTCAGGTTGCGCCCACAATGCCTTCAGGTCTCGAACGGCGAGGAAGCGCCAGGTTCCCGGTACGCCCTCGGTGTCGAGCGAACCCGCCCTCAGCGCTGTTCTCCCGGGCAATACCGCAGGTCACGCGCGAGGGCCGGGCGCCCACTGATCTCCTGAAGCGACGCTCGTCGATCCGACGACATGAGCCCTGCCACAACCCTGACTTCTGATCATCACGCGTGTACGGCGAAGAGGTGCGAAGAATCGGGGATTCCCTTGAGTATCTGTTCACCTCGATCCTCGAAGCTGATGCCCGAACCGGCGACCAAGTCGGTGACGATGCGCGACACCAGGACTTTCCGGGATGCCGCGTGGGCCCCGACGCGGGCAGCGATACGCACCGCGACCGGCGATGTCGTCTCCTCGACGCTCGCACTCCCCCGTGCGCAGCCCGGCTCGCACCTCCAATCCAACTCCTTGTGCCGCACGGACGAACCCGGTGGCGCAGTCGATCGCGCGCGCCGGGCCGTCGAAGTAGGCGAGAAACCCGGCTCCGGTGGTCTTGATCTGACGGCTGCCGAACCGGTGGAGTTCGTCTCGGACACTCTGATCGTGGGGAAGTGGATCACCCGACTGAACTCGGCCAGGCGGCGTATGAAGCCCGCCTCCGAGGCGACGTCCCCATTGGAGATCGATGTGACAGAACCCGTGATGAAACAGCAGATCGATCGGACCATCGCCGACAACTTGATACGCCACCTGCGCGTCCCCGACCGTCAGGTATCGCGTCTCGGGTTGCTCCATCCCCGGGAGTCCGGCCCACCCGGAGAGCCAGGCGGCAAAGGCAGCTGCGACAACGCGAACATCGATGTTCCGCAGGGTCATTTCGTCACTGAGAACGGAGCCGGGAAGGAGATTCGAACTCCTGACCTGCTCATTACGAGTGAGCTGCTCTACCGACTGAGCTATCCCGGCGGGGTCCGGCAGTGTACCGAAAGCCCCTTCTGGAACCGGGGTTTTGGCTACGCCGCGGCCGGGAGTTGCGAAACGAGCCGGAGCAACAGGGTGGAGACGTTGGGGTTGAACTCGTCGGCCTTCCGGGCAGCGCGGCACGCGTCGAGCGCGGCGTCGGCTCGGGTCGGCGCGATCGCCGGCGCACCATCGGTCGCAGCCAGCACGTCGAGATACACCTGCTCGATCGCGCCGATGCCCTCGATCAGCGCGTCCGTCTTGGCGCGCCGGAGTTCCTGCTTCTGCCGATCCGCGAGCCGCTTGCGCAGGGCCGCGGCCGTGCGAGGCGGGTAGCCCCGCTGCTCGATCTGTTCGTCGAGATCCACGAGTTCGGTGGCCGCCGCCTGCTCCCACGCGGTCGTGGCCTCGTCCAGCGCAGCCTCGAGCCCCTCCACGAGTTCCACCACCGTCCCGGCCCGACCGTCGACGCGGGTGACCGCTTCGGCGAACACCACTTGGAGGGCGACGATCGCCTCGGTGCGCCTCGGAGGCGCGTACGCAAAGTCCACGCGCTGGCACCGCGAGCGGATCGTGGCGAGCAGACCCTCGGGACGGTCGGTCAACAGGATCACCACGGTGCGCGGCGGCGGCTCCTCGATGCTCTTCAACAGCGCGTTGGCCACGGTCGGCTCCATGCGGTCTGCGTCGCGCAACACCACGACTTTGCGCTGCCCTTCCACCGGTGCCTTGTGGATCTCCGGGATGACCCGAGGGAGTGCCGGATCCCGACGCGCGGTCTCACCCGCGCGGGGGGAACGGATCTCGTTCGCCAAGGTGTACGTGGCGGTCGTCGGTTCGAACTCCACCACGTCGGGGTGCGCGCCTCGCGCGACGAGCGACGCCGAACGGTCATCGGTCGCGCCGATCACTTCACACGAGAAGGCGCGGGCAGCTTCAAGCATGCCCGAACTCGCGGAACCGACGAACAGGTACGCGTGGGACGGTCGGGCGGACGCCGCGCGAAGCGTCGTGACCGCCTGTTCCTGACCGACGATGGATTCCCACATGCGGGCGATCCTACGAGCCGTCGCCGGTCACGCCTCGAGCAGCGGAACGACGGTATTCCTGATCCTCGCCGCCACCACCTCGGGTGAGCCAGTGCCGTCGACGACCGACCAATCACGCTGCACCGCCAGGTCCCGATACGCCTGGCGCACTGCCGCGTGGAACACCTCACCTTCCCGTTCCATCCGGTCGGCGGTGGGCGACCGCCGGGCTGCGGCCGTGAGATCGTCGACGTCGAGGAGCACGACAAGATCCGGAACCACCCCGGCCGTCGCGAAGTCCGACAACCCAGCCACGGCCTCGACACCCAACCCGCGCACCACGCCTTGGTAGACCAGCGACGACGCAACGTGGCGGTCGCTGACCACCCACGCACCCCGCTGGATCGCCGGCGCAATCACCTCAGCCACGTGTTGCGCCCGATCCGCCGCCATCATCAACGCCTCCGCGCGGTCGTCGATCTCCCGCCCGTGCAACAGCAACTCCCGCAGTGCCGAGCCGAGTTCGGTGCCGCCCGGCTCGCGCGTCGCAACCACCTCGACACCGCGATCCACCAGGAAGGCCACGAGCTCATCGCGTTGGGTCGACTTCCCCGACCCGTCGCCACCTTCGAGCACCACGAACCGACCGGTCATGGATTCATCTCTTCGTCCGCGAAGTCCGCTGCGTTCGCTGCGGGCGCCGCATCCCGCGCCCCCTCCGAGGTCGGCGGAGGCGACGACCCTTCTTGGGTCGCGCCCGCCATCGCGGGATGGCCCGACGAGAACCGTGCAAGCTGTCGGCGCGCGTAGAGGCCCGACGCGATCGTCAGCCAACCGCCGGCCCACAACGACACGCGCACCCCGGGGAACGAATAGCTGAATCCTCCGAACTGGATGTGTTGCGATCCGTTGACCTGGGAGAAGATCCAATCGACGAAGCCGGACAACAGCGGTGAGATCGTCAACGACAGGAGCAGACACAAGCGGATGACTGCATAGATCGTCGCGAAGGTCCTCCCCCGGA
>JBBQXR010000288.1:0-4740 GCA_038209455.1 Acidimicrobiia bacterium | reverse complement strand
GTCGGCGATCCGCGAACTCCTCGTACGCACCCTGGAGCAGCGCGCCGACCCGGGTGGACTCGCCCGCAGGGAGCTGCCACCGGGCATCGGGTCGGAGTTCGAGGTCGGCGAAGAAGTCGTCGGCCAGGCGGGCGTCGTCATGCTGACCGGTCGCGACCGTCCGGACCGCGTGTCCGTCGGCGCGTAGCGCCTGCACCACCGATGCGAGCTTGATCACCTCGGGACGGGTACCGAACGGGACGAGCAACCTCACGAGAACTCCTCGACGAGGTGCCGGGTCATGGTCACGCCAGGACGGAACCTGAGTGCGTCCGGGTCGGGCACGCCACCACGCGTGGCACGCACGAACTCACCGACGATGTCCGCGCCGGCCGCGATCGAAAGCGGCAGACCGCCGGAGAAACGTGGGTTGACTTCCACGATGACGACACCCTCGTCGCCGACGAAACCCTGCACGTTCGCCACACCGTCGATTCCGACGGCTGCGATCACGGCGGTGACAGTCTCGATGACCTCGGCGTCGGCGAAGGTACGGCCCTTGGTGCTGATGCCGGCCTTGCACTCGATCCGCCACCGGGGCACGGCACCAACCACGCATCCGGCGCGATCGGTCAATACGTCGACCGTGAACTCGCGTCCCGGTACCCGGTGCTGCACGATCGGATGCTCGATGCGGCGACACGGCCACGCGAGATCGTGGCAGTCGTCGACCGCGAACACGTCGCGCGAGCCCCGGCCCCACCGGGGCTTGACGATCCACGGACCCGGCACCTCCGCCACCCCCGCCGGATCACGCCCGAGGGCGGTCATGGGTGTGGGCAGTCCGGCCTGATGCATGACCTGCGCGAATCGGTATTTGTCGAGGCTGCAATCGACGGCTTGCGGCCTGGGGAGCCACACCGGCGCGCCCAGAGCATCGCGGCCGGCCCACAGTGCCGCCATCTCTTCTGCCACCGTGCACACGATCGCGTCGACCCCATGTTCCGTGACGGCCTCGGCCAGAGCTTCGACGAGCTCCTGTGGGTCCGCCGCCGAGGGCACCACACGGCACGCGTCGGCGAGGAACAGGCCGGCCGCCAACGGATCGGTGTCGACGGCCACGGTCCGCTCGCCGCGCGCCGAGAGGTGCCGGATCACCGCAACCCCAGCGGCACCTCCCGCTCCGGTGACGAGGATGGCGTTCACGGTTCCGTCCCGGTCACGGGCTCGGGCCGCTCGAGGCGGGGACCACCCATGTCGCTCAGACGGGTGAACGCCGGACCGAGGATCGCGACCTCGTGGCCGTGCGCGCCCAGTTCGCCGACGGCCCAGTCGCGCAGCTGCGTCACCGAGGACTGTGTACCGGGCTCCCACTGACGGCGGGTGATCGACAGCGCGGCCTCGAGCCGCACGAGCGGATCGCGCTCCTGTTCGATCGCGGGAAGGAGCAGTCGGGCGGCCGACGCGAGCCCCATGTCGACCGCGGCGTGGACCGCGACGATCCGGGCGTCGGCGTCCGCGGCACCGAGCGCGGCGCGGATGACACTGCGCCGCCGGCGGTGTTCGGCGGCGCGCCAGCCTGCCGCCACCAGGAGCATCGCGACGCCGATCGCGAATACGGCGGGGGTGGTCGGGTCAAGGTGCACCGGTGACCTCCCGGATCAGGGTCTTGTCACTCGGCAGCAGGAGGAAGAGGAACAGGGTGAACGCGACGAGGATGCCGACGATGCCGATCAACGTTCCCACCCAGTCGTGGAACGTCACGAGACCAGAACGACCGAAGTTGAGGCCGAACCACAGTGAGGCCGAGATGCGACCGACGTTGGCCACCATCACCAGCGACGCGGCACCGACGAACGCCAACAGTCGGCGACGAACCGAGCCGCTGACAAGGAAGGCCGCGATCGCGGCAAACGCCAGCACCGCGGCAAGCGCGGAGCACGATGGGCTGATCACGGCGAGGAACGCCGGTCCCTGCGAGGGAACCACGAGCATTGCGTTTCCGAACCCGGACTGCACTCCGGAGACACCGAGGTACTGGAGGGCCCGGCTCACCCCGTCGGCCTCGAGCACGCGCCACGGGCTCAGGAGCAGGTCGAAGCCGATCCAGACCGTGCCGATGGTGGCCACGAGCCGCGCGAGCACGATGGATACGTGGCGGTTCATGGTGCCGCCACCGGATCGATGGTCCGCACGAGGCCGTGCCCGGTGCGTTGGGTCTTGTCCCACGCGTACGGACGCCCGAGCACACCGTCGATCCATGCCTTGGTGCACACGATCGAGAACAGCACGTACGAGGGAAGGAAGAGCAACACGCCGAGCGCCGATCGGCGCGGCGCGTGGCTCACGATCAGGCCGGTGGCGAGCTCGAGCAGAGGACCGACGAACAACAGGGTGGACAACGGAGTGAGGTCGACGCTCGCGCCCCACGACACGACCCCGAGTGCACGAACCACGATGAGGAACACGCCGAACGTGCACACCACCGGAACGTGGTACACGAGGAGGAACATCGTCGTCTCGATTTGTTGAACCCGCGTGAGATTGCGGTTGCGCCACACCATCCCGCGGTATTCGCGCCAGGCGCGTTGGTGACCGCGGGCCCACCGGTACCGCTGGCGCCAGAACCGCTGGACGGTCGACACGCCTTCCTCGGTGTCGATCGCGGACACGTCGTAGCGCACCGCGTTCCCGTCCAACACCAGCCGGAGCGTCAGGTCGGTGTCCTCGGTGACCGTGTCCGTGTTCCAACCGCCATAGGCCCGCAACAGGGAACCGCGGACCGCACAGTTCGCGCCTCCGTACGCCGGGAGCCCGAAGAGCGATTGGCGCCCGTACTCGTTCACCAGATAGCCGCAGTAGTAGTCGACCGCGATCGTTTTGGCGAGCTTCGACTGTTCCGAGTTCCGAACGATGCACCGGCCCTGCACCGCGCCCACGGTCGGATCGATGAAGTGCCGCATGAGTCGCCGCAACACGTCGGAACGCGGGCGGTGATCCGCGTCGAACACGACGATGATCTCGCCCGATGCCTCGGTCAACGCGGCGTTCAGCGCGCCGGACTTCCCTCCTCCGGAGCGAGGCGGCCGGTGCAACACCCGCAGGCGCGGATCGCGGCGAGCGAGCTCGTCCACGATTGCGCCGGTCGCATCCGTCGAACCGTCGTCGATCACGACGAACTCGACGCGTTCCGGGGGATAGTCGAGCGCGAGCAGGCAGCCGACCATTCCTTCGACCACCAACTCTTCGTTGTGACACGGGACCATCACCGTGACCGTCGGCCGGAACCCGAAGTCGTAGCGACCTTCTCCGGCCATGTCTTCGCGAGCACTCGACACGGCCGCAGCGACGAAGGCCAGGTGGCGCACGAGGAAGCAGAGGAAGAGAACGGCGATGGCCGGCACCGCGATGGAGGCGGCACCACCGGTGCCGAACCATCCGGCCGCGGTCACACCGATTCCTGCCAGCACCAAGAGCGTCCACGGGCTGCCCGTCGCGGGATGGACGGCGCCTTCAGCCACTGCGACCGCCCCGGTTGAATGCCAACTGTCGCGCCGCATCGGGAACCGCCCGCAACGCGGGGGGCGCCGGCTCGGCCGGCAGGTCATCGAGGTTCCAGGCGAATCGCGCGGCCTCGAAACCCTCGGCATTGCGCATGCGACACGCGCTCCCGCGGAATCGGGCCTGCGCCGCGAGTGCGTCGAGGTCGACCGGCCCATCGCGCGTGACCTGCGAGTGATGCACGCGCAAGAGGTGGAGCTTTCGTTGCAGCACCGCGTCGACATCGACGAAGACCGACGGTTGGAAGCTCTGGGTCGACGGCGTTTCGTAGAACAACACGCTGGAGACCCGCCGGGCCGACGCGAGGCTTGCGATCGACACCGCTCGGTGGTCCTGGTGCGTGTCGGTTGGCGCGTGCGAATAGACGATCTGGGCTCCCGCCGTCGCGATCGCCTCATCGATGACCGTGATCGTCTCAGGTCCGGTCGAGATCGCGCCGTCGTCGAAGTTTCCCCAGAGCAACTGAGCCTCGAGGAGTTCGGCGGCGTGGCGCTGTTCGAGCAGGCGCGACTCGCCGCGGTAGGTCCCGCGCTGTCCTTCGGTCATGACGAGCATGGTCACTCGATCGCCACGCGCCGCGTGACGGAGCAGCGCACCGCCGCAGCCCAACTCGATGTCATCGGGATGGGCACCGATCGCGAGCACGTTCATGGACCTGCTCCCATTTCGTGGTGCGTCGACCTCACGATCAGAGCCACTGCCACACCTCGCTCCTCACCTCGCCGGCCTCGAGAGAAGGATCGGCCCTTCCGTGGGTAACTTGAGCCGAGCGGCCTACTCGGGGGTGAACGAAGCGTCCCAAACCGGACGCTCGGCGGGTTGCGGGACTCGGCGAGCCGGCCACGACGTCTCGTCGCCCTGCCCCGAGCCGTCATCCTTGCGTCGGCGTTACCCCAGATCGGATGAAGTGCCCCGGGCGTGCTCGTTGATCGCTTTGGCCAACGCGAAGCGCTCCGGGTGTTGCACCACGATCCGGTGCGGTCGTCGGCGGGTGGTGGTGATCTCCAGGAACTCAGAGTCGCGATTCGTGCACCACAACTCGCGGGCGCCGGGTTCGTCGACCACGGTGAACCACCCCGACTTCACCACACCGGTGAGGCCGGTGCCGGTGACCTTCCAACGCAGCCGGGACCTCGCGAATGCGGTATCCACGAGCTTGGCCCCCACCACCTCGGTGAACGGCAGGGTGATACCTCCGTT
>JBBQXR010000287.1:0-4781 GCA_038209455.1 Acidimicrobiia bacterium | reverse complement strand
TCATTGCCATTTTGATCGCCATCGCCATCCCGACCTTCCTCGGTGCCAAGACCCGTGCCCAGGACAAGGCGGCTCAGTCGAGCCTCCGCAACGCCCTCGCCAACGCGAAGGGGATCTACACCGACAAAAGTTCGTACACGGGGGCGACGGTGGCGGCGCTGCAGGCGGCGGAGCCGAGCCTCACGTTCACCGCGGGTACTTCGACCGGTCCGAAGAACGTTTCGATCCTCTCGAACGCGACGGCGATCGTCATGGCGGCGAAGTCCGACGGTGGTACGTGTTACGTGATCGGTGACGTCGCATCCGCTCCGGGGACGGTCTTCGCTGCCCTGACCACGGCCACCACCTGCACCACTTCGGGTATGACCCTGCCGACGAGCGCAACCGTGCCTACAACGACCAACGCCGTTGCCGGAGCGACCGCAGCCTGGGCCACCGCCTGGTAGTCGACGCGCCGTGGCGATGACAGAAGATTCGGTGCCGAGACAGGACCGTGAAGCTGACGGGTTCACCGTCGTCGAACTCCTGATGAACCCGCTCCGCAGCTCGCTCAGCGCCGCCAACGTCTCGGTCGCCAACGGTCTCACCGGAGCCGCGTGGCATCTCATCCTTGCGTCACACTCGACGTCGGGTCGGTGCTTCGCGCTCCTCGAGCAGCCGGGCAACGCGCCGCAGTTCCAGCGGGTCGACAACCGCGCGACCTGCCAGGCCGACCAGTTCACGCCGACGACCGGCTGGCTCACGGCGTGGCCCTGAGCTGCACGGTCCCGCTTCCTCCCGTCTGCGCTCTCTAGCCTCCCTCCCCGATGTCTCACTCCGTCCTCCTCGGCATCTGTGCGCTCGTCGGCCTCGTCGTCGGCTCCTTCCTCAACGTCGTGGTCTGGCGGGTACCCCGCCACGAGTCGATCGTGCGTCCCGGTTCGCACTGTCCGAACTGCGAGACCGAGTTGTCGCCCTTCGAGAACGTGCCCGTGCTCGCGTGGCTGGCGCTGCGCGGGCGGTGCCGCCACTGTCAGGCCCGGATCTCGGCGCGGTATCCGTTGGTCGAGATCCTCACCGCCGCGCTCTGGGTCGGTATCGGCCAACGCTTCGGGGCGACGTGGGAGGTGCCGGCCTACTGCGTGTTGGCCGCGGGACTGGTCGCACTCTCGCTGATCGACCTGGACCACTTCCTGCTCCCGAACCGGGTGCTCTACCCGGTGGGCTTCATGTTTGCGGGTCTGATGCTCGTTCCCGCGGCCGTCGAACCCAGCTGGACCGCGTACCTGCGCGGGGTCGAGGGCGGTGCCGCGGCGTTCCTGGTGTTCCTCGGCCTGTTCCTCGGATTTCTCCTCGGTGCGGTCGTCGGCTCGGCCCTCATCGCCCTCAAACTCCGGACGCGCAAGCAGCCGGTGCCCTTCGGTCCGTTCATGGCGGCCGGAGCGCTCACCGCGATCTACGCGGGCACCCAGTTGCTCGACCTGTACCGCGGGCGCTGACGCGTCCGATCGCCGCGGGCGACGCGTCCGCGATCGCGGTCCGGCTGTCCTCGCGTCGGCGTGGCTTCGAGTGGGTCGCGACGTCATCGACCCGCGAAGATGGGCCGCGTGGATCACGTAGGAGGCGGACTCCGTAGGTCTCTCGGTTCAATCATCGGCTGTCGGCTCAACTCACGTGGCTCGTGTTGACGATGTTCGGGGCTGAGACTTACTGTGCCGAAAGTCAACGAGGGGCAACAGCCGTGGCGTCGCCGATACCGCACGATCTTCTGACCGCCCGCGAGGTGGCTGACCTGATGCGTGTCTCCACCATGACCGTCTACCGGCTGATCAAGGCCGGTGAAATGCCCGCGATCAGGGTCGGCAAGCACCTGCGAATCCGCGAGCGTGACGTGGCGAGATACCTCGACGACCGTGTTGTGGGAATGACCAGCGAGGGAGGGACCGATCCGTGGCCCGCCGACTGATCGGACTCGACATCGGGACCAATGCGGTCCGAGTCGCCGAGATCGAAGCTGGTGATCCGCCCCGGCTGACGAGCTTCGGCCAGGTCGCGTTGCCCGCAGGCGCGATGCGCGACGGCGAGGTCGTCGACCCGGCCGCGGTCACCGCGGCGGTGCAACGCCTCTGGAGGGAACTGAGCCTCAAGAAGGCGCCGGTGCGGATCGGTGTCGCGTCGCCACGAGTACTCGTCCGTACGGTCGACCTGCCCACGATGTCCGACGACGAACTCGCCGGCGCACTGCGTTTCCAGGCCCAGGAACTGATTCCGATCCCGCTCGAAGATGCGGTGCTCGACTTCCAGGTGCTCGAGGCGTTGCCGGTCCCGGAGGTCACGGGCGACGGCCCGCCGCCGCAACCCATGAGCCGCGTGTTGCTCGCCGCGGCCCACAAGGACCTGATCCGGAACCTGACCGGCGCAGTACGCGCGGCGGGATTGACGGTCGCATCCGTCGATCTGGTTCCGCTCTCGCTGGTGCGGTCGGTCGGACGCCGCGTCTCGGACAACGGTGGTGGTGTCGAGGCGATCGTCAGCGTCGGCGGCGGCGTGACCGTCGTCGTCGTGCACGAGCTGGGCATCCCTCGCTTCGTCCGTATCCTCGGCTCGGGTGGCCGGGTGGTCACGGATGCGGTCGCACGTGATCTCGAACTGACCCAGGAGCAGGCCGAGGCGGTCAAGCGCGGCGACGAACGTGCGCCGCTCGACCTCCGGCAACGGTCGCAGGCCGCGATGGCGCGACCCATCTCCGATCTGGTCGAGCAGATCCGCGGCTCGCTCGACTACTACCGCACTCAGCCCGATGCGATCCGCCTGCTGCGCGTCACACTCACGGGTGGCGGCTCGCTGACGCCCGGCCTCGCGGACCAACTCCTCGACACCGTCGGCGTCCCCGTCGACCTCGCCCGACCCCGTGAGCACATCGCCGTCGGCGACATCGGATTCCCCGACGATCAGCTCCCGCTGCTCGATCCGTTCCTGCCGGTGCCGGTCGGGCTCGCGCTCGGTGGGCTCATGTCCGGCAAGCGTATCGACCTGCTGGGTGGCGACAAGAAGAGCACCGCCGATCGCGGTCAGCTGATCAAGGTCGGCCTCGTCGTGGGCGGGATCGTGATCGCCGGCCTCGCCGGACTCACCTACTTGAAGCAGCAGCAGGTCGACGACGAGAAGTCGAAGTTGTCGGCGGCCATTGCGAACAACGCGAAGCTCCAGACCCAGATCGACGACCTCTCCGACGTCGCGCAGCGCCAGACCCAGATCGAAGGTCTCTCGACCGAGGCGCAGAACCTGCTGTCGACCGACGTTTCGTGGTCCTCGATGCTCCAGGCGATCTCCCGGACGATCCCGGCCGACGTATGGCTCACATCGTTCCAGGGCAGCGTGACGCCCGCGGCCGCCGCCGCGGCCGCCGCGCCCACGCCGACACCGGCTCCCACGACCGGGAGTTCGAGTTCGACGAGTTCGACCACCGCCGCTGGGACGACGACGACACCGACGGCGCCCGTGACCCCGGCGCCCGCCACCGGACCGTCGGGCACCGTGAACTTCGCCGGGCAGGGTCGCGACTACGACTCGATCGCCGCCTGGATTCAACGCATCGGGTCCGACATCCCGTCGTTCCAGGACCTCTGGGTGCCGAATGCATCGAAGTCGGTGAGCAGCACGGGCTCGAGCGCTGACGGAACCTCCAGTTCGCAGACGACCGTCAAGTTCACCTCGACCGCGACCATCACCGACAAGGCCAAATCGAAGCGGGCCGACGACTTCAAGTTGAGCACGCCATGAAGCGCAACGTCCTGATCGCCGGGGTCGTCGGAACCCTCATCGTCATCCTGGCGTGGTACTTCATCATCTACAGCCCGATCGGTGACGACCTCACCTCGACCCAGGCGTCGGTCGCGACCGAACAGAGCAAAGAACAAAGTCTCCAAGCCGACCTCGCGCGGTTGAACTCCCAGCAGAAGTCCGCGCCCGAGCAGGAAGCGCTGCTCCGGAAGTTCGACCAGGCCATCCCGAAGTTGCCCGACCTCGGTGAGTTCATCATCCAGGCGAACAACATCGCGGACGATGCCGGCATCGAGTTCCTCTCGATCGCTCCGTCGCCGCCGGCTGCCGGCGCGACCTCGAGCACGATCGCGCTCAACATCAGTGTCTCGGGCAGCTTCTTCCAGATCGAGAACTACCTCACCCGGCTCGAGAAGCTCGACCGACTCGTCATCATCGACGGTCTGAACATGACCACCGGCGCCGCGAACGCGACCGACGCCTCCTCGGGCGGCGACACGAGCTTGAGCGTCACGCTCACCGGTCGCATGTTCACCCGCGCCGTCCCGACGTCCGCCTCGACGACGCCCGGGTCGACCACGCCCGGGTCGACCACCCCGACCACGGTTCCGGGGGGTTCCACCCCGACGACTGCTCCATCGAGCTCACCGGTCACCGGAGGTACGTGATGGCCCGCACCCAGTCGAATCGCAACCGATCGAATCGCAACCGATCGAGTCGCAACCGGTCGCAGCGGGGCAGCTCGAATCGGGGCAGCTCGAATCGCGGCAGCTCGCAGCGCACGGGGATGCTGCTCGGCCTCGCCGCGGCGGTGGTCATGATGCTGTTGGTGTACCAGGTGTTCCTGCGTTCCGACGACGCCGTGCCCACCTCACTCGGTCCGGTCCCGGAGAAGGGCGCCGGCAAGGGATCGACGTCGACGACCTCACCGCAGGAGCCGACACTTCCCAATGGGAGCTTCGCCGAACTGAGTCTCCGTGACCCGTTCCAGGCGCCGACGCGGTTCACGCCCGGCGGCG
>JBBQXR010000286.1:0-4788 GCA_038209455.1 Acidimicrobiia bacterium | reverse complement strand
ACTACGGGCATCCGGAGCGTGAAGCACGGGCGATGCCCGGACCGGCCCGCACATCGTGCGGGCTGCTCTCGACGCGATGGTCAGGCGGCCGCGTGCTGGAGGTCCATCTCCCACCACAGGAAGTTCCGGGACTCGTCGAGGATCTGCTGGCGGTGGGCCACGTAGGGAACGTGACACGTCTCGTTCCACGATTCGAGGAACGCGTCGAGGCCAGCCGCCTTGGCGTCCTGGATGGTGGTCACAGCCCACTGGTAGTTCACGAGTGGGTCGGTGGTGCAGTGGAAGTCGAGCACGGGTGCGTCACCGGCCGAGACGGCACCGGAGACGAGGTGCGCTCCGGAGATCGATAGTGCGGCACGGACGCGCGCGGTGGCGTCTTCCGAGGTGGAGTACGCGACGTTGAGCGCGGCGATGGCACCGGCCGACGAACCGCCGATCGCGATCCGGTCGGGGTCGATGCCGTAGGTAGACGCGTTGGTCCGGAGGAAGCGGACGGCGGTCTGCGCGTCGGCAGTGGCTTCCTGGATGGCCGCCACACAGTTGGACTGGTTGCCTGAGCATCCGGGTGACTCGAGCCGGTAGTCGATCGAGACGTTGACGTAGCCGAGCTTGGCGAAGGTGTTGGACTCGTCCACCAGTTCACCCGAGGTGCGGTCGCCACAGCAGAACGAGCCGCCGTGGACCCAGACGATCGCGGGTCGACTCGTGACGGTGTCGCCGGTGGGCCGGTACATATCGAGTTTCAAGGTCACGGTCTGGTTCGCGAGGTTGGCCGCGCTGCCGTAGGTGATGTCGTTCGTGACCGTCACTGCACTGAAGACCGGATCGCGGTAGCGCAGCGGCGCGTTGCCCGGTGGCGCGATGTTCGGCAAGGTGCAGCCAGCCGCGAGCAGCACGAAGACAAAGGGCAGGAGGAGGCGTTTGCGCATTCCGTGATGTTCGTGCCTCGCGTGTCGGGAGTCAAGGCAGGACGATGCTCACGCGTGGGAACGAAGGCGGTCAAGCCGCGGCGGCGGGCCCTTCGGGACAGCGTGTGGGATCGGCCTGGAGCGGTGCGCCGTCGACGGCGCAATGCACGTGTCGGGCCGTCGTCGGTGCGGTCGTGCGCCGGCTGAGGCCGAAGTACGCCAGGGGTGCCGCCCCGAACGCGAGTACGGCGGCAATCGTGAGTGCGACGCGAAACGAGTCGGTGGTCGCGTTCGCACCCGTCGCCACGGACAGGCCCGAGACGGCGGGGATCAGGGCCAGGGTCGCGAGGCTCGCGGCGCGCGCGATCGCGTTGTTGACTCCGGAGGCGACGCTCACGTGATCGGGATCGGCGGCCGCCATGACGGTGGCGGTGAGCGGCGCGACGAACGTGACGAGGCCGAGTCCGAACACGATGGCACCCGGCGCGACCTCGGTGATCCAGTTCGCGGACGGACCGATGCGGCTGAGAAGCAGGAGACCGATACCCGCCACGATCGGTCCGACGGTGAGTTGGAGCCGCGGACCGATGCGCTGTGCGAGTGCGCCCGACCGGGCGGACAGGACCAACATGAGGAGGGTGGCCGGCATCAGCGCGAGGCCAGATTGCAGAGCCGACCAACCGGCGGCGACCTGGAGCTCGTAGGCCACGAGGAAGAACGTGACTCCGATCGCGCCGTAGAGCAGGGCGGTGGCGAGATTCACCACCGTGAACGTGCGGTCCCGGAAGAGGCTCGGCGGGACGAGTGGGTCAGGGGTGTGCAGCGCGCGCCACACGAATGCGGTGCCGGCGGCAATCGCCAGGATCCCGGACCCGATCACTGTCGGGTCATTCCATCCGGATGGCCCGGCCTGGGTGAGCGTCCACGTGCTCGCCGCGAGACCGATGACCGCGAACAGCGCACCGATGTAGTCGAGGCCGCGTGCGGCGTGCGGGTCGCGCGTCTCGGGAACGGCGTATCGCGCGCAGGAAACGGCGATCACCGCAACCGGAAGATTGATGAGGAACGCCCAACGCCATCCGGGACCGTCGACCAGTCCGCCACCGACGAACGGTCCGACCGCACCGGCGACCGCGCCGAGTCCGGACCACGCCCCGATCGCGGCCGCCCGATCCGAGGTACGGAAGCTGGCTTGGAGGATGGCCAGACTCCCGGGCGTGAGGAGCGCGCCGCCGATTCCTTGGAGGACTCGGGCCGCGATGAGGAACTCGATGTTGGGTGCTGCGCCGCACAGCAACGATGCGACCGCGAACCACACGGTCCCGATGACGAACACGCGGCGTCGTCCGAACCGGTCGCCGAGCGCGCCGCCGAGCAGGATCAACGACGCCAGCGCGACGAGGTAGCCGGTGAGGAGCCACTGGAGACTCGACACGCTGGCGTCGAACTCACGACCGATCGCGGGCAGCGCGACGTTCACGACGGTGGCATCGAGGCTGGCCATGCCGCTCGCGGCGACAGTGGCCGCGAGCGCGACGCGCCCGCGAGTCGATGCGAGGATCAGACCCTCCTCGGAAGCGACCTCGGTCGTCACGCTCGCACCCTAGAACGCACCGCCGGCGCCACGGCCGGGCGCGGCGCGTGCGAATCGAGCGCAGCGATGGAATGGAATGGGGCCCACGAGAGTTCAGTTCCACGACCCGACCTCAGAGGAGCAACGCATGGCCGACGACTGGAATCAGAAGATCATCGAGGAGTTCCGCGCCAACGGTGGCGCGGTCGGCGGGCAGTTCGAAGGTGCGCCGCTCCTGCTCCTGCACTCCACCGGTGCCAAATCCGGGCAGGAGCGCGTCAACCCGGTGATGTATCAGGCCGTCGAAGGTGGTTACGCGATCTTCGCGTCGAAGGCCGGCGCGCCTACCAACCCCGATTGGTTCCACAATCTGCGCGCCCATCCGGACGCGACGGTCGAGGTAGGTGACCGGACCGTGTCGGTGCGCTCGCGCGTCGCCGAGGCGGACGAGCGGGATCGCATCTGGACCCGCCAGAAGGAAGTGGCCCCCGGGTTCGCGGACTACGAGGCCAAGACCACGCGCGAGATCCCGGTAGTAGTGCTGGAACCTGTGAGCTGAGCAGGAGGGCCCCCGAACGGCTCAGGAAGCGCGCCAGTCGATCCACAGCCCGTGCGGGTGGACGAAACCGAGGAGTTCCGCCTCGAACTCGCCGGCATCGAACGTGACCAAGCCGAGCACGCTCGCCTCGACGCCGTGTGCGTCAATCGGCGCCTCGCATGGTGGGAGGCAGTCGACCACCCCGGCCCCCTCGGCGCTGACCCAGGCGATCGGTCGGGTCGCCGACGCGGCGGCGAGTGCGTCGCGGAACGCAACGCGCCGGCCGGCGGGGAGGTACGCCAGCATCCAGGTGGTGGTCACGACCGGGATGAGATCGTCCGCCAACGAGTCGATGACCGACGCGATGGTGTCGACCGCGTCACCGGCGACGATGCGCGGCGGGTCGAGGCGGGCTGCATCGAGCGCAAGCCGCGTCCGATCGAGGCGGCCCGTGTCCGGCCACACGCAGGCGAGGAGCCATCGGGTGGCATCGTCGTCGTGCAGGTCGACCGGGTCGAGGTCGAGACCGATGCGATCGCCGATGACCGGCAACTGCTCGGCGATCGGCAGGCGGCCGCCGACGACCTCGCAGGCGATCCGTACTGCCGCCGATCCGGGACCGGTGTGCCCACGGTCGCCGTAGTCGAGAAGATACGAGTCGCAGAACAGGTTCAGGCCCCCGCTGCAGCCGACATCGATCAAACCGATCGGCGCACCGAGTCGCGTCGAGGCCGCGGTGAGCGCAGGGCCGATGACGGCGGACCGGCCGACCTCGTTCGTGTTGGTGTGGTGCGTGGAGACGATCGCGATGATCTCGTCGCGGTGCTTCAGGCAGAGATCGGCGAACAGCGGCCCGGGGTCGGCGGCCGACTCGCCTCGGTAGACCGCACCGAGCGGATGGTCGAGACCGCCGAGCACGAGAGAGTGCACGGCGCCGAGCAGCACGTTGGGCTGATGACTCGCGGCCGGTGCCGCGCGCACGACATCGAGCACGTCTTCGCGCTCGGCCACGAACCGACTGATCCGGTCGTAGATCGGGGAGTAGCCACGGCACCCCGTGTCGGCGAACCACCGCCACACGTCGGCGAGCGTGAGGGGTGCAGCGATGTCATCGGAGGTCATTCGACCAGCATCGCGTGGGCGCGTCCGCCGGCGCCGACCATGACCGAAGCGCGGTTACTCGGCGGTCCCGTCGGGATCGATGTCGTCGGCGTGGGTCTGGAGGTCCTGGGCAGTGGCGCGGTGCTGCTGGGCCACGAGCTGCTGCTGCTCCGCCGCCAGGCTCTCCCGCTTCGAACGCGCGAGGCGCTCCTCGGCTTCCGCCGCCTGCTTGTCGGCTTCCAAGCGGCTGACCGTGGCGAGATCGCGAGCGTCCTGCGCTTCGCCGCGGCGGCTCTCCAGCTGGGCTTCGCGTCGGCGTCCTGCGAGCGCGAGGCCCACGACCATGACGACAACGGCGACGGCGACGGCGACGACGATGAGAACAATGATCAATGCATTCATGCCGAGAAGTGTTCCCGCTTCGGGCGGACCGGAAACCTGCTTCTCGATCGAAACCGGTCTCCTCAGTGGCGAAATGCGTTGGCGGCGCGCAGCCCGGCGTCGACCGGCGTACGAATCACCACGAGTGCCGCCTCGGCCGCCTTGGCGATACCGCGGAAGACGAGACCGGTCGCGGTCTCGAAGATCGAGAGGTCGATGCTCGATGGCGCCGGCACGCTCGCGGCGGCCCGCTCGTCAGCTTGGCGTTCCTCGCGCTCCAGGCGTTC
>JBBQXR010000285.1:0-4796 GCA_038209455.1 Acidimicrobiia bacterium | reverse complement strand
TCAGCTCCGTTCGACGGCGGGTTCGTCGGCGCGCACACCGCGGAGCCCGAACCAGGCCATCTCCGCCAGCCAGCGGGCCAGGCGATCCGGGTCGTCCTCGCCCTCGTCGTTCGCCACGCGCCGGGAGGTGGCCTCGGCCATCCCCACCACGGCGTGGGCCAGCGTGCGGCGCTGCTCGGTCGGTCCGTCGATCGCGATGAGGTCCGCGATGAGATCGGCGATCCGCTCGATCGTGGCGTCGGCGACGATTGCGAACTCCGGATCGTTGCGGACCGACGCACCGAAGAGCACGCGGAAGGACGCCCGGTGCTCCGAGACGAAATGGAAGTACGCCGCGAACCCTTCTTGCACTCGCTCCCGGCCGGTTGCCGCGCTGGCGGTCGCCGCGACGAGGCGCCCGGTCAGCGAGGCGTCGACCGCGTCGAGCAACTCGCGGTACAGCGCCCGCTTGGACGGGAAGTGCTGGTACACGACTGGCTTGGTGACGCCGGCGGCCTCTGCGATGTCTTCCATCGAGGTGGCATGGAATCCCCGCTCCGCGAACAACTCGACGGCCACGTCGAGCAGTTGGGACTTGCGTTGTTCGGCGGGTAAGCGCACCGAAGCTCCACTCTTGACGCCTGCGGCGCCGGGCCGTTGGGCCTCGAACCGCCCTGGCGTGGTGGCTCCGGCCGTGAATCGTTGGTTGCGAACTGCGGTCCTCTAGCGGCTCGACTTCAACGGCATCTCGTAGCGGTCGTCGTGGTCGAAGTTGCGGGCGAACCGGTCGTCGACATGCGCGGCCTCGTCGGCGGAGAGCGGGAGATCCGATGCCGCGGCGTATTCGCGGACTTCCTCCACGTCGACGCAGGTGGGCAACACGGTGGCGAACAAGGGGTTGGCCAGGATCCCGGCGATGGCAGCCTGACCGCGCGTCCGACCGGTGCCTTCCCAGAGGAAGGACAGCGTGTCGGCCTTCTCGAAGTTGTCGAGCATGTTCTGCTTGTTCCGGTGGGCGCGGTGGTCGCCCGCCGGGAACACCGTGTCGGGTGTGGCCTTGCCCGAGAGCGTGTCCGACGCGTGTGGGACGCGGGAGATCAGGCTCACCGAACCATCCGCGACCTTGGGCTCCCGGGCGAAGGTGAGCCCGGGCTCCTGCTCGAGGATGTTGAACACCGTCTGCAACGAGCAGATGTCGCGTCGGCGGACCGATTCGACTCCCTCGTCGATCCAACCGATCGCAGGCCCGAGCGCCACGCCGAGCGCCCGCACCTTGCCCTCGGTGACGAGCGCGTCGAGCGTCTCCCAGAGCACGTCGTCGAGCACCGGATCGATGCGCACGTTGTGCAGTTGGTAGAGGTCGATGTAATCGGTCCCGAGGCGCTGGAGCGACGAATCGAGCTGGGCCCGGATCGACTCCGGACGCCAGTCGTGCGGCCGTTCCCGTTGCGTCCCGTTGCGCCGTTCGGCGGCGATGTCGTATCCACACTTCGTCGTGACGACGATGTCGGAGCGGTGCGCGGCCAAGATGTCGGCGAGCAAGGTCTCGCCGATGCCGTTCTCGCCGTAGACGGGCGCGGTGTCGATGAAGTTGATACCCGAGTCGATCGCGGCGTGGAGCATCCCGGTCTTGTCGGCGACCTCACCCCACCAGTCGCTGGCGAGGGTCCAGGTTCCGAAGCCGACCTCGGAAACCTCGATGTCGGTCTGGCCGAGCTTGCGGTACCGCATCAGTACACGATGACCGAGCGGGCGATCTCGCCGGAGCCCATGTTGTCCATGGCCTCGTTGACCTGGTCGAGGGTGATCTGGGCGGACATCAGCTCGTCGAGCATCAGCTCGCCACTCTGGTAGAGGCCCGCCAGCTTCGGCACGTCGCGGTGGACGTTGGACGATCCGTACCAACAACCGCGGATCTGCTTCTCCTGGACGAGAAGGTCCATGGCCGGGTTGATGGTGAGCGTCGTGTCGAAGCTCGGGACCCCGACGATGACGGCCTGACCGCCGCGGCGCGTCATCTGGAGTGCCTGCTCGATGGTGGCGCCGAGTCCGATGACCTCGAACGCGACGTCCGCACCGCGACCGCCGGTGAGTTCCATGACCTGGCCGAGTGCGTCACCCGCCGAGGGGTTGACCGTGTGGGTGGCGCCGAACTTGGTCGCGGTCTGGAGCTTCCCGTCGACCATGTCGACCGCGATGATGCGCTCCGCACCCGCGTGCTTCGCGCCCTGGATCACGTTGAGGCCGACACCGCCACAGCCGATGACGACCACGCTGTCGCCCTTGCGGATGCTGGCGGTGTTGACGGCCGCACCGAAACCGGTGAGGACACCACAGCCGATGAGCGCACCCGCCGTGAGCGGGATCGACGGGTCGATCTTGACCGCGCCGATGGCGGGGATGATCGCTTCCTCGGCGAAGGTGCCGGAGGCCGCCATGACCGAGATCGGAGTGCCGTCACGCGAGACGCGCGACGTCATGTCGAGGAGTCCGCCGCTCATCGAGGCCATGCTGCCGGTCTCGCACAGTTCGCCCTGGTCGTGCTCGCAGAAGTAGCAGACGCCACATTGTGGGACCCAGGAGACGACGACGTGGTCGCCGATGCTGAGGTGATCGACGCCCTCACCGAGTTGGGTGATGGTGCCCGCACCCTCGTGCCCGAGCACTGCCGGGAGCGCGATCGGGAGCACGCCTCTGACGACCGAGAGGTCGGAGTGGCAGACGCCGGATGCGCCCATCTGGATGCGGATTTCGCCGGCCTTCGGGTCCGCGACATCGATCTCGACGATCTCGAGCGGGGAACCGACGGCAGTGGCAATCGCGGCCTTGGGCATGGGAACTCCTTGGAGGAAGAACAGGGTGACCGGAATCTAACCGTTTGCCACTCCGCCCAGGCAATAGCCGTCCTTTCCGCGCTTGCGACTTCGTCGCAGGCCGCTCGGGCCCCGCTCGGCGGGCCCGTAGAACCGTGGAGCGTATCGACGCCTCGCTTCGTTCCTTGCTCCGCCGACATCTAGTGGAAGGAGCCGCCGCCGCGGTCGTGGCGGTCGGCGGCGCGGACGCCGTATCCCAGGACGATGGGGATCGGCAGGACGACGAACGCAAGGACCATGCCGACGACGGCGACGGTCACCACTGCGCCCGAGAACGAGGTTGCGATGCCGATGCCGAACGCCATGATCGCGACGAGCAGGCCGAGGTAGCCGACGCGCTTCGCCAACTTGACCTGGGCCGAGATGCGGGCCCGGCGGACCAGCACCGGATCGGATTCCATCGGACCGACTCTACGTAGGATGCGCGCCGTGCCCCTGCTCGAGTTCGGCCCGGACATCACCCACGTGATGGCGGTGGTGAACCTGTCGCCGGAGTCTCGGGTGGCGCATTCGGTGGTCGCCTCGCCGGCCGCGGCGTTGACCCGGGCTCGTGAGTACCGGGATCTCGGGGCCTCGATCATCGACCTCGGTGCGCAGTCGAGTCACTACGAGAACGCCCCCCTCACTCCGGCCGAGGAGATCGACCGGCTGCTCCCGGCGCTGGTCCCGATGGTCGCGGACGGGTTCGTGGTGTCGGTCG
Organism: Acidimicrobiia bacterium; assembly: GCA_038209455.1. Classification (GTDB taxonomy): domain Bacteria; phylum Actinomycetota; class Acidimicrobiia; order IMCC26256; family JAENVU01; genus JAENVU01. Next base: position 1,244 of record JBBQXR010000285.1, on the reverse strand, counting down.
ACACCTGGAAGCCCGAGGTCGCGGTGGCCGCGGTCGCGGCCGGTGCAGCGATCGTCAACGACACCGGCGGTCTCCAGGACCCCGCGATGGTGGAGCTGGTGCGATCGTCGGGTGCCGGTGCGGTCGCGATGTACATCGAGGGTGCGAATCCGCTCGAAGTCGGCTACCGGGCGTTGGAGGACGGGCGACCCGAACTCGTCGCCGAGGGTCTGCGTGATCGCGTGCGGGAGTTACGGGCCGCCGGGGTCACCGGACCGCTCCTGGTCGATCCGGGCCTGTCCATCAACTACCGCAGTGACTACGAGGAGTACGGCCGCTTACAGCTGGCCACGATCCGGGCGATGGACGCGCTCCGAGCGGCGGGCGAGCCGGTGCTCATCCCGGTACCGCGGAAGGCGATCACCCACCGGATGCTGGCGTACCTCACGCTGTCGATCGAATACGGCGCCGACGTGTTGCGCGTCCACGATGTGGAGGCGGCCTGCGATCTCGTGGCCCTGCTGGGCCGCCGCCTCGGGTCTAGGGGAGGGTGAGGCGGCGGTTCGTCGCGTCGAGCACGGCGCGCACGATGGCCTCGGCGTCCTGGTGGTCACGCACGATCGCGGAACCCGACACCATCTGCTCGGCCGGAGGCATCACGAACACCACCGTCACGATCGCGACGTCATGGATGCCCACTCGCTCGATCTGCGCGCTGTCGATGTCGAGACACTCCGCGGCCTTCTGGAGCTGACGGAGTGCGTCGATGGTGGCCACCGCGATCAGCCGGTTGCGGGAGCTGGACGCCACCGACCCCTCGGCGAACCCGATTGATTCGTCGTCGCCCCGGCCGAGGGTGACGCGGACGAGACTGCGGAGTCCGTTGGTCTCCGCCGTGACGTTCACGAGCACGACGCGGTTCAGCTCGATGGGTGCGGCCGCCTCGAGGAGGTGGGCCCCGTCGCCGTTCAGCTGGACGACCGACACGATGCGTCGATCGAGTTCGATACCGAAGCTGGCGAGCGCGACCGACTGCACGTCGCGCACCACCTGCTTGGCGTGCTTGGCGCCGCTGGCGAGGATGTGCACCTCGGTGGGCCGGCCGATGTCGTCGGTCACGACCCGGGCGGCCGAGACCTCCGGGAGTCGGCAGAGCTCGCGCTCGAGCTCGAGGACTTCGTCTTCGGGGCTCGGGGGAGTTTCGAGGGTTTCGTCCACGGTGTGCTCCATCGTCCGATCGAGACTAGGGCCCAACCGGCCGCAGT
>JBBQXR010000284.1:0-4802 GCA_038209455.1 Acidimicrobiia bacterium | reverse complement strand
TGGATGGCGATGGAGCAGGAGCGGGGGATCTCGATCACGTCCACCGCGCTCCAGTTCACGTATCGAGATTGTGTGATCAACCTGCTCGACACGCCGGGCCACCGGGACTTCTCCGAGGACACGTACCGCGTGCTCGCCGCGGCCGACGCGGCGGTGATGGTGCTGGACGCGGCGAAGGGCATCGAGGCGCAGACGCTGAAGCTCTTCGAGGTGTGCCGGGCTCGGAAGGTCCCGGTGCTCACGTTCCTGAACAAATACGACCGACCGGGCCGCGACCCCCTCGAGCTGCTGGACGAGATCGAAGAGCAGCTCGAGCTCCGAGCGACGCCGGTCACGTGGCCGGTGGGCATCGCCGGCGATTTCCGAGGCGTGATCGATCGGCGCACCGGTGACTTCGTGCGCTTCACGAGGACGGCGCACGGCGCAACGACCGCACTCGAGGAACGAGTCGACGCGGCGCAGGCGAGCTCGGACGAGGGCACGGCGTGGGACGACGCGGTGGAGGAGAGCGCCCTGCTCAGCGCCGTGGGCAGCGACCTCGACGTCGATTCCTTCCTCGCGGCGGAGACCAGCCCGCTCTTCGTCGGCTCCGCGCTCACCAACTTCGGCGTCCGCCACCTCCTCGACGCGGTGGTGGACCTGGCACCCCCGCCCACTCCGCGCGCCGACCGGTCCGGATCGGTACGTCGGGTCGACGCTCCGTTCTCCGGCTTCGTGTTCAAGATGCAGTCCAACATGGACCCGGCGCACCGGGATCACGTCGCCTTCGTGCGCGTGTGCTCCGGGCATTTCCAACGCGGCGTGACGGTCACCCACGCGGAGACCGGCCGTACGTTCTCGACCAAGTACGCCGCCTCGATGTTCGGCTCCGGCCGCGACACCATCGACGATGCCTACCCCGGCGACGTCATCGGTCTCGTCAATGCCGGTGACCTTCGCATCGGATCCAGCCTCTACGAGGCTGAACCGGTCACCTACCCACCGATCGCGACCCTCGCCCCCGAACTCTTCGCCCGGGTGAGCGCCCGCAACACCGGCAACTACAAGCAGTTCCACCGCGGGCTCGAGCAGATGGAGCAAGAAGGTGTGGTCCACGTGTTGCGTGATCCGCGTGGCGACCCGACACCGATCCTCGCCGCGGTAGGCCAGATGCAGTTCGAGGTGTTCGCCCACCGGCTCGAGCACGAGTTCGGCGCTGCCGTCAATCTCTCACCCACGGCCCATACGGTCGCTCGGCGTACCGACGACGCGACGGCGGAACACCTCAAGAATTTCCGTGGCGTGCTCGTGCTCGAGCAGCGCGACGGCACGATGCTCGCGCTCTTCGAGAGCGCCTGGGTGCTGCAACAGGTCGAGCGCGACCACGCCGACTGGCGCCTCGATCCCATCGTGATCGAAGCCGGCTAGCGCCGGCGCGGGGTCCTGGAGTGCGCCGCCGCACCATGGCGGAGGGCTCGCCGGAGCATCATCGGCCCCTCACACTTGCGAGCGAAGGTTCACCCATGGATCTCTTCGGTCGATCTCACCCGACGTCACGTACCGGCTCCCGGTGGGCGCGTGCGGGTCTGGGGGTGATGGCGCTCGTCATGGTCACGGTCGCGACGGGATGCGAGTCAGAGCCGGCTCCGACGACAACGATCACGACCTCGACCGCGACCTCAGCGAAGAGCTGTCGCGGCACCGGGACCGCAGTGACCAAGACCGTCCCGTACGCGAACGTCGCTGGCGTCAACCGGAATCTGTTGTCGCTCGACTACTCCCTCCCGAAGCGCCCGGCCGGCTGCGGTCCGGCGCCGTTGGTCGCCTACGTGCACGGTGGCGGCTTCCGCATCGGCGACAAGGCCAACCAGGTCGCCGACAAGGTCAGGCTGTTCAACGACGAGGGTTGGGTCTTTGCGAGCCTCAACTACCGCCTGTCGACCGGCGCGACCGACGACCCGGCCCACATTCGGTATCCGACCCACGAGCAGGACGTCGCGACGGCGCTCGCCTGGCTGAAGTCGCACGCGTCGGCACTCGGCGCCGATCCGAGCCGCATCCTGCTGATGGGCCACTCCTCGGGGGCATTCATCACATCCCTGCTGTCGACCGACACGTCGTTCTTCGGCGCCATCGGCCTGAGCCCGCAGAACATTCCGTGCGAGGCATCGCTCGACACCGAATACGACGTCGCCAGGCAGATCGCCCAGGGCGGGACGCAGGAGCTGCTGTACCGGAACGCGTTCGGCGACGACCCCGCAGTGTGGGCCGAGGGGTCGCCCGTCAATCACACGACCGCAGGCCAGGTGCGCCCGAAGTTCCTGATCTTCACCCAAGGCGCGCCTCGGCGCACCGCTCAAGCGCGCGACTTCGGTGCCGCACTCGTCCGGGGTGGCACCGCGGCGCCGGTCATCGACGTGAGCCCACTCACGCACGAGGAAGTCAACGCCGCGGTCGGTATGCCCGGCGACACCAGGGTGACGCCGCCGCTGTTGGACTTCTTCCGGCGCTGTGTCGGCGCGGCGAAGTAGCTCGCCACCGTCGACCTGGTCGCCGACGAGAGCGCATTGGTCTTCTACTGCGCAGGCCGCGACCAATCGCGGTTGACGTCGGCAGGCGGCATCACGAAATCGCCGGTCGGCCGCCAGCCCGAGGCACGAAGGTCCTCGTTCACGTGCGCCATGTTGAGCAGGTCCTCCTCGTAGGAGAACTTCCCGTCGCCGGCGTAGAGCAGGGTGGAGTAGCCCGACTGGCGGTACTGCGTGCCGTCGGCCCGGGCCCCTGGGGTGATCTGGGTCCACTTGATCACGACCGTGTCGCCGTCGATCGCGGTGTACTCCACCGGGAACGTCCAGTCCTCGAGCCCGCGCATCGATTCGTCGAGGAACGCGCGCAACCGGCCGATGCCCTCGACCCGACCCCACGCGGGATCGATATAGACGCAGTCGTCGGTGAAGAAGTCGGCGATGCCGCCCCAGCCCTGCTCCTCGCCGGCATCGATGCGGCGGCGCAGCTCGTGGTAGCGCTCGAGGGTGGCTTCGATCTCGGCTCGGGGATGTGGCACGGGGACTCCTTGGTCGGTGCGTCAGGACAGTGCAGGACGGTCGGTCAGAACAGGCGCAGACGCGGGTTGTCGTGCGTCCGGAGATCGTCGAGATCGATCTCGACGCATTCGATGTTGCGGCTCTCGGCGTAAACGCGCGCCTGGGGCTTGATGCGGGTCGCGACGAACATCCCGCGGGTGGGCGCGAGCCGGGTGTCGAGGTCGAGACGCTCCTGGTAGCGGATGAGTTGGTCGACTCCGGCGATCTCGCCGATGCGTTTGACCTCCACGGCGACCGCCCGCCCGTCGCCGTCGCGGCACAGGAAGTCGATCGGGCCGATGTCGGTCGGGTACTCGCGGCGCACGAGCGTGAGGTCCTCGCGCAGCGCCGCAACGCGCATCTCGATCAGGGCCTGGAGTTCCGCCTCCTCACCATCCTTTTCGAGCCCGGGATCCACCCCGAGGTCCAGCGAGTGGTCGTGGAGGATCTCGTGCAGTTCGACGACGAGGCGCTCGCCCTTCGGGCTCTCGGCGGTGATCGTCGACTCCGTGGCGCGGATCGTGCACGGTGGGCTCATCCAGTTGAGCGGCTTGTAGGCCCGGGCGTCGGAGTGGATCGCCAGTGAACCGTCGGCCTTCAGCACGATCAACCGTGTCGCTTCGGCCAGCCGCGCGCCCAACCGGCCTTCGTAGGTGACAGAACAACGGGCCACGATGAGTCGCACGGGGGGATGTTCGCGCAGAAGGCCACGAGCCGGGAACCGAACCGGCAGCCCGGACGTCGAAGTTGCGACCAAGGGGGAAATCATGCGCAGGTGGATCGGAATCGGCATCGTCATGCTGCTCGGAGCGGGCGCGATCGTCGCGCTCTTCTCGAGCGGAAACGGCGAGAGCCAGGGCGCCAAATCGTCAGGCACCTCCGCCACGGGAGGCAGCGCTCGGTCGGCGGTCGTGCCGGGAAGCTCCGGCGCCGACGGGGTGGCCCCGGAGCCGAACCCGTTCGATGCCAGGACGCCGTCGACGACGGTGCCGATCTCAGGGGCGAAGTCGGTGGCACAGACTCCTGTCGGTGCTGCGGTGCCGAAGCTCGACTCGCACGTCGTGAAGCGCGCGACGCTCGACCTCGCGGTCCGGCGCGGGCAACTGCAGACGAAGTTCGCGTCGGCCAACGGTATTGCCGCGTACCTCGGCGGCTTCGTGGAGGCGAGCGAAGAGTCGCACGGAACCGCAACGGTCACGCTTCGGGTCCCGGCCGATCAGTTCGAAGCCGCGCTGAAACAGCTGAGCGGGCTCGGCCGGGTGACGAGTCGCGGGGAGCGGGGCGATGACGTCACCTCGCAGTTCACCGACATCGACGCCCGATTGCGCAACCTCTCGGCCCAGGAGGGTGTGCTCCAGGACCTGATGCGCCAGGCGAAGAACATCCCCGACACGATCACCGTGCAGCAGCAGCTCTCGGACGTGCGCCAGCAGATCGAGGAGCTCACCGGTCAGCGCAACGTGCTCGACCACCAGGCCACCTACTCCACGATCGCGCTCACGATGCATGCCGCCGGTGCCGTCCCTGCGCCTCCGACCGCGAACGACCGCGGGACCATCGCGCAGGCCTGGCACGACGCGATCGGGGTGACCCTGGCGATCTTCGCGGGGACGATCGTGGTGCTGGGTGCCGTGGTGCCGATCGCCCTGTTCGCACTGATCGGGTTCCTCGGTTGGTCGCTCGTGCGTCGGCGTCGTGCGCGCGTTGCCCCGGCGGGGATCTGAACGCACGCGGCCGGTA
>JBBQXR010000283.1:0-4835 GCA_038209455.1 Acidimicrobiia bacterium | reverse complement strand
GTCGGCGGCCACGGCCACGTCGAGGGTGAGGGTGACTCCGTCGGCGCTCGGGACCGCCGAGTTGACCGTGACCCCGCCGCCCGAGAACGTGGCGACGGCACCCGGGAGGAACTCGGCGCCGGTGACCACCACCTTGCTGTGCGGCGATGCCTGGGTGAGCGCGAACGGACCGCAACTCGAGACGCGTGGCCGCGGCGTAGCCCGGGCGAAGGCATCGGACCGACCGTTGGTGTCACCGGGCACCAGGTTGGTGGCAGAGGAGGTGAACGCGACGGTGCGACCGTCCGCCGAGATCTCGTAACGGTCGGTCGCCGTGCCGGAGGCGTTGGCCGCCGCGTCGACGATGTCGGCGGTCACACGATTCGTCCAACCGGTGACCGTGTCGAGCACGAACGCGCCCTGGGAGCCGGCCGTCCCGCCGGACAGTGCGTTGTCGTCACCCACCATCAGGACGAACCGGCCGTCACCGCTCATCCCGGCCGCCCGCATGTCGCTCGCACCGGCCGTCGGGACGCCGAGGTCCAGCCACGTGCCGGTCGCCCGGTCGTAGCGACCGGGGAGCGCAACGTTCGTGCATACGAAGCCTCCGGGCGCACGGCTGACGACCACGTACCGTCCGTCGTCGCTGATACCGGACACCACCGCACCGTCGCACAACGTGGGGTTGTGCGGATACGGGTTCGCGAGGTCGACGATCGCGGCGTTGTGTTGGCACACCCGCGGCGTGCCGCAGTTGAAGTTGTACGCGAGGTGCTGCCCGTCACGGGAGACGTACACCCGCTCGTGGAAGTAGTTGCTCAACACCATGGTCGTGGTCCCGGCGCCGAGGTCACGGAGGAATCCGAACGAACCCGGGACCGACGAACTGCCGGAACCGGCGTCGAAGAACAGGTGATGCCCGTCGTCGAAGGCGGCGCTGAACACTCCCCCGTTCGTCGCGGCCGCGGGCAGGGTCGAGCCGTCGGGCAACACGCTGCCGAGCACAGTGGTGCCCGCGCTCACGTTGCGGACGTACACGTCGCGGAGACCGTTCGTGTCGGCGGGCACGAGCGAAGTCGCGGTGATGAACGCGATCAGGTTGCCGTCGTCGCTGATCGCACTGAGCGTCGATGAAGTGGCGATCAATCCCGTCGCATTGTGATCGACGTTGAGGATCGCACCGGTCGCCCTGTCCTTGCGGAACACGTGGCTCTGCCCGTTCCAGCCGAACGGGATCAGATCGGTCGCTGCGGACTCGAAGGCCACGTAGCGGCCCGTGCCCGAGACTGCGACCGCGGTTGCGTCAGCCGTGCTCTGGCCTCCGGTGGCACTGGTGTTCACCCGGTCGATGGTGGCGCAGCCCGCCACGACGACGGAGGCCGCCGCCACCGCCACTGTCCGCCACTGCCATGCCCGCATCGACGTCCCCCCGACTCCGAAGCGAGAAGGCTACCGAGGTGACGGAGCGGCCGCGAGCGCACACCACCGCGCGCTGGTCTCCGGGGTCAGCTCGTCTGGACCGCCGGCGTGATGGTGAAGCAATCGCCGCAGATCCCGACGGAGAAGCCGATGGTGTGGCCCTCGACGAGCCGGATGCTGCGCGGCCCGGGTGCGGCGTTCGCGTCGACGTGGATCTGGATCCCGATGTCCTGCGCCCCCGGCCCGGCGTCGAGGAGTTGGTCCACCTGGGCAGTGACACCCGGGCCCATGTCGACGGTGTCGATGCCCGGTATGGAGTCCTCGATCCGTACCACGAGGTGCGCATCGCCGCCGGCGGGCAACGAGGTGATGTCCGGCACTCCGACGGTCACCGGCAGCACGTTGTGGGCGTACACGCCGGCTTCACCCTGGTCGGGTTCGACCCCGGGGAATCCCGTCGGTGCGATCAGCCCCACGATGCTGCTGTCCGCGCTGAGCACCGCCGAATCCGCGTGCCCTGGCCGAGCCGGCACGCCGCCGAACGTGATCTCGCCCGACGTCTTCGACAGGAAGCTGGCGGCGAAGTACCGGCCTCCCCCGTCGTTGAGGTGCAGGAGCGCGACGTTGCCGACGTCGTCGACCCCCGCCACGTCGGTCTGCGCTTCGGGGAGGGGCACGCTCAGGACCTCGTACTGCTGCGTCGCCAGGTCGTAGCGGGCGAGCCCCACCGGACAGGTGCCCTGATCCTCGACCATGCCCACCACGTAGTGACCGTCGCCGGAAAGCCACGGCGTCCGCATCACGCAGTCCGGACCGTTCTCGGTCATCGACGCCAGGTCCAGGACCGCGGTCGGGATCCCGTTGTTGCCCGCCAGCAGGAGATGGGAGCCGTCGTCGGTCACTCCGAGCGGCGTCTGGTCGGGATCGAGCACGAGGTCGGTGGTCGTGCCTGCGGCGCGGTCCCGCACCGCATACGACCGGGAGCCGCCGTTGTGGTCGAGACCGAGCAGGACGACGTTCCCGTCGGCGCTCACCGCGCCGAGATCCGCCGCGAGTACGCCGGGCAGCTCACCCGTCGTCGCGACGCTCACGCGCTCGAACGAGTTGTGGTCGATGTCGTACACGTAGACGTCCTGGGCGTTGTTGGTGTCGTCCGACGTGTAGGCGTGCGTACTCGCGAACACCACGAGGTTCGGTGCGTTCGCCGGCATCGTGAACCCGCGGGTCGGGACGTCCTCGGTGAGCGGGACGAGCTTGGTCACGTGGTTCGAGAGGTCGCGCCGGTAGACGTCGTCGCGGGCGTTCGCGTCGGACGGGTCGAGCGCGGCGGGGGTGGCGAACAGGAAGAACTGTCCGTCGGCGCTGATCGACAACCCGCTCGCCCGGTCTTGCGGACCGGCCGGACTCGTCCCGTCGTTCCGCACGTCGGCCCGCTCGACGAATGCACATCCCCCCAGCGCAACCACGGTGACGAGCACAACTGCCAGACGTCGCAACTCCATGAGTTCCCCCCGGGGATCGAACAGCAAGGCTACGCACCGGTCCGACCGCCGTCGAGCGCCCCGACTACTCCCCGCGGCGGCGGACGCGGATCTTGATGGGGGTCGGGCCGAGATCGAAGTGCTCACGGATCATCCGCTCGATGTACCGCAGGTAGGTCGCGGGCAGCGTGCGGGTCGAGAACAGCGTGAAGGTGGGCGGGTCGGCCGCGCCTTGCGTGGCGTACATGATCCGCGGCCGGTGCTTCTTGTCGAGCGGTGGCGGATGCCGCTGCTGCGCGTCTCGCACGACGCGGTTCAGCTCCGCCGTCGGAATACGGATGTGATACGCCGCTTCGGCTTCGCGCAGCGCGGGCAACACGTCCTTGAGGTTCCGACCGGTGAGGGCCGAGATCTTGAGGATCGGCGCGTAACCGAGGAAGCCCATCCGGTCGGCGACGTCGATGAGGATCTGCTCGCGCTCCTCGGTGGCAACGAGGTCCCACTTGTTGAGGACGAGCACGATCACCGTGCCCGCGCCGTCGATGCGCTCGGCGAGCCGCTGGTCCTGGTGCGCCACACCTTCGGTGGCGTCGATCACGAGAAGCGCAGCATCGGCGACGTCGACCGCGTCGAGCGCGCGCAGCACGGAGTAGTACTCGGTCGGTTCATCGACCCGGCTCCTGCGCCGCATCCCCGCGGTGTCCACGAAGCGGATCGTGCCGTCCTCCGACTCCACGATCGTGTCGATGGTGTCGCGCGTGGTACCGGGCATGTCGTGCACCACGCTGCGTTCGTCGCCGACGAGACGGTTGAACAGCGTCGACTTGCCGACGTTGGGGCGACCGACGATCGCCACCGCGAACGGACGTTCGCCGTCGAAATCGGCGCGGTCGTCCACCACCTCGGGCTCGGGCGGCAGCACCTTGACCAGCGCGTCCAGCAGGTCACCACTCCCCCGGCCGTGGATCGCGGAGAGCGGGTGCGGGTCACCAAGGCCGAGCTTCACGAGCGGCCAGATCTCGCGCTCGCGCCGGTCGTCGTCGGCCTTGTTCGCGACCAGCAACACCGGCTTGTCGCTGCGCTGGAGGATGCGGCCGACCTGGGAGTCCTCCTCGGTGAGCCCGACGGTGACGTCGACCACCATGAGGACCGCGTCGGCCTCCTTGATGGCCCGCTCGGCCTGGAGACTCACCTGTTTGGCCAGCGGTTCGTCGGTCGCGATCCATCCGCCGGTGTCGATGATTCGGAAGGCGCGACCGTTCCACTCGGCCGTCAGTTCCTTGCGGTCTCGGGTGACGCCCGGCTTTTCCTGGACGATCGCCTCGCGACGACCCACGAACCGATTCACGAGGGTCGACTTACCCACGTTCGGGCGACCGACGACGGCGACGATCGGGAGCCCGCTCATGTGTCGACCTCGGCCAGGACACGTGCGGTTCGGTTCCCACTCAACGCGTCGACCAGCGATGCGCCGTCGGTCCCGACGATCTCGACCGACCGGGGCAGGTCGGTAAGCGTGAGGCCGTCGAGGAATCGGTCTTCGGAGAGCACGACATCGGGCAGCAGCACCCGTGAGTCGGGCGGGACGGTGGCGAGCGCCGCACTCACATCGGCACCGGTGAGGAGTCCGGTCACCGCGATGTTGCCGCCGAAGAAGGAGTTGGCCACGGGCGTGATGGTCACGTCGACTCCCGCGGCTGCAGTGAGCGTGGGCAATACCGGGGAAAGGACGCGGGCGCCGTATTCGCCGGTGAGGATCACGACGGGCGCGTCGGCCCGGGCATCGACCACTGCGAGCCCGGCCGTCCGTGGTGCGCGGTATCCCTGCGCGGGCGCACCGTCGACCCAGGCGAAGAATCCGGAGCGGACCCCGACTCCGTCGACCGTCTGACCGGCCGCCGCGGCGACGACCTCGTCGTGGAAGGTACGGGCCATGCCGATCCCGTTCTCGTGCTG